>JBNMKP010000301.1:0-1505 GCA_050874405.1 bacterium | reverse complement strand
GTTCTTGTCTTAGCTTATTTACGAAATGTTCAAGCCTTTTAATTGCTTTTTTAAGATTTTCTAAAGAGTATGCATAAGATATTCTTAGATAACCCTCTCCACTTTGCCCAAAAGCTGTTCCAGGAACGGCTGCGACTTTTTCTTCTTTAAGAAATCTGGTTGCAAATTCTTCACTTGTCATTCCAAATTCTTTAATACAAGGGAATACATAGAATGCGCCATAAGGTTCAAAACATTTTAATCCCATTTCTTTGAACGCATTTAGTAAAAATCTTCTGCGTTGATTGTATGCTCTGCGCATTTCTTCGACATCTTTATCTCCATTTTTGAGAGCTTCAATTGCGGCATATTGGCTAATTGTTGGAGCACACATTATTGCGAATTGGTGAATTTTCGTCATCTGTTTTATGATTTCGGCGGGGGCGCAAGCATAACCTAATCTCCAGCCTGTCATTGCATAAGCTTTTGAAAATCCATTAATTAGAATTGTTCGTTCTTTCATTCCGTCGATTTCTGCTATTGATACGTGCTTATCTTTGTAGGTTAGTGCGCTATATATTTCGTCAGACATAACAAAAATATCTTTTTCAATTACAATTTTTGCTATTTTTTCTAAGTCTTCTCTTCCCATAATTGCACCTGTTGGGTTGTTTGGATATGGTAGAATTAAAACTTTTGTTTTGTCTGTAATTGCATTTTCAAGTTCTTCCGGTGTTAACCTGAAATCATTTTCTTCTTTCAAATCAATAATTACAGGTTTTCCTCCTGCAAGATATGCGCAAGGTTCATACGAAACGTATGACGGTTGAGGAATTATTACTTCGTCATTTGGGTTTAACATTGCACGAAGTCCGACATCAATTGCTTCTGAACCTCCAACAGTTACTAAAACTTCTGAATTTGGGTCATAGTTTAAATTGTGATGTCTTTTTAAATAATTACAGATTTCTATTCTTAAATCTTTAAGTCCTGCATTTGATGTGTAGAATGTTCTTCCACGTTCAAAAGAATAAATTCCCTCATCTCTGATGTGCCAAGGCGTTTCAAAGTCAGGTTCGCCAACACCAAGCGAAATAGCATCTTTCATTTCGCTTACAATATCGAAAAACTTTCTTATTCCTGACGGTTTAATTTCTAATACTTTGTCTGAAAGTGGGTTCCTCATGGAGTGATAAGCTCTCTTTCATCTTCCTGTTTTTTATCTAAAATTGTTCCGTGGTCTTTGTATTTTTTTAGAATAAAGTGAGTTGCTGTACTAAGTACACTGTCAAGGGTTGATAATTTGTCAGATACAAATGCGGAAATTTCTTTTAAAGATTTTCCCTCTAGTGTAACTAAAAGGTCAAAACCTCCGGAAATTAAATACACAGAACGAACTTCCGGATATTTATAAATTCTTTCAGCTATTTTATCAAATCCTTGTCCTCTTTGTGGTGTTACTCGGACTTCAATTAGTGCGGTAACTTTTTCACTTTGGGTTTTATCCCAGTCAATAAGAGTATGAT
>JBNMKP010000300.1:0-1624 GCA_050874405.1 bacterium | reverse complement strand
CCATCTACCTCTTTAACAGTAAATGTGAATTCGTCATACTTAACCATATCATCGACATTTGCAATACGGCCAAGTTCTTTAACAACCAAACCGGCAATTGTATCAACATCTTCAACTTCTAACTTGCTTTCATCAATATCAAAATACTCAGCCAATTCATCTAAACGCATCATACCATTTGCGATATAGTGATTAGGTTTGATTTCTTTGATATCAAATTCAGCTTCTTCATCAAATTCGTCTTGTACATCACCGAAAATCTCTTCCAAAACATCTTCTAATGTGATAATACCGGAAGTTCCACCAAATTCATCAACAACAACCGCCATCTGACTCTTATGTTTTTTGAACTCAATTACTAAATTGTCCATTGTGATTGTTTCAGGCACAAGAAGAATTTTTCTTTGAATTTTTTCAATAGGACAAGTTTTATGTTGTAGTAATAAAGAATATAAGTCTTTAACATGAATTAAACCTGTAATATGGTCGATATCACCATCATAAACAGGATATCTTGTATATTGGTTTTCAGAAGCCAATTTGTTTAATTCTTCAATAGACATTTCTTTCGGAACGCAAATCATATCTGTTCTTGGAATCATAACTTCACGAGCAGTCAAATCTGAAAACTTGAAAACATTATGTAGCATGTCTTTTTCAGTTTCGTTAAGAACGCCCTCATCATAACTTGTATCAACAAGCAAGTCTAAATCTTCAATAGTATGAACAACACGAGCAGAATTAATTGGAACTCTCAAAACTCGTAAAATCAAATTGCAAGCTTTATTCAAACACCAAACAAACGGTTTTGAAATAGTCATAAACACGTCCATTGGTTTTGCGACATACAAAGAAATTCTTTCTGGGTATTGAAGAGCAATACATTTTGGAACTTGTTCACCAATCACAACGTGCAAGAACGTAATTACAACGAATGCAACAATTGCTGTAATTGGAGCCAAATAAGCATGAGAAGATGGGAAATGATTAAATAAAGGAGCCATCATTTTTTCAATAGTTGGAGAACCAAACCAACCTATACCGATACTTGCAATAGTAACACCAACTTGAACGGCAGCAATAAAGAAATTCATATCATCTAAAGCTTTAAGTGCAAGTTTTGCATCAACATTACCATCTTTTGTAAGTTGTTCAATTCTTGTTTTCCTAGCTCTGACAATTGCGAATTCCGCCGATACAAAAAAGGCATTAACAAGTAATAGCAAAAAAACTATAATCCAATTAAAAACAATCGTACCCAAACTCGACTCGTCCATTACTCTTTCTTTTCCTTATGTTTATAGTTCTTATTATAATATCATCAACAAAAAAAATCAATAATCATCATTACATGTTCAAGATTACGACGTCACTCTGTTTCAACCCATTCATTATTTGCTCATTATCTTTCCTCGTAATGACATGTCTTTTTATGTGTCATTACGAACGGGTAATAAGTCATTTGTTGGTCAAATAAAAAATAGTCGCTAGTGTCGTAATCTCAAACACGGGGATAATTGAAAATGTAGGTTGGCATTGCTATGCCAACACGATAAATTTTACGTGACGGATTAGTAAATCCGACCTACATAACTTTCATGCTGAACTCGTTTCAGCATCTCAT
>JBNMKP010000299.1:0-1658 GCA_050874405.1 bacterium | reverse complement strand
CCTGTCGCTTCTCTTATCATAATATACATACCAAGACGAATTTTTTCGATAGCTTCTTCAGGAGTTGTACATTCATGGTCAGAAGCAACACCTGATGCAACATAAGCATTCAATTCTTTGCCTGACAAATTCGGAGCATGACCATCAACTCTTTTATGTTTATCTAATCCTAATTTGATTTTGCTCAAAACCTCTTTATCACAATTTATTACCCCAGGGAAATTCATCATTTCAGCAACTCCAAGAACCCAAGGAGCATCAATCAAAAGAGCTAAATCATAGCAATTCAAATCAACACCAGATGTTTCAAGTCTTGTTGCAGGAACACAAGACGGGAGCATAATATAAACATCTAAAGGTAAGTCCTTGGTAGCTTCTCTAATAAAGCTTATCCCCTGCAAACCCATAACATTAGCAATTTCGTGAGGGTCAGCCACAACAGTTGTTGTACCGGACGGAATAACAAGTTTTGCAAACTCTGATGGTAATAACATTGCACTTTCTAAATGTACGTGTCCGTCAATAAATGATGGAGATACATAAGCACCTTTTAAATCAATTTCTTCTTTACCTTTATAGCCTTTAGAAATTCCTGCAACTTTTCCGTCAGTAATTGCAATATCCGTTTCATAAATTTCTTCTGACAAAACATTAATCAATTTAGCATTTTTCAAAACTAAATCTGCCGGAATTTCTCCAGTGTTAACCTTTATAATCTCTTCTAAACTTGCCATATTATGATTCTTCTTTCCTATAATTTTTATTGATTTATAGAAAATATTAATATCTTTAGCTTAATATGTCAATGTTTTATTATAAATTTTCTTGCATAAAGTAGCTCAAAATTTTATCGTTGTATCTATTATCGACAGCGCTAAATGGGAAAATTTCGCCACCGAATTCTCTTTTTACATGAGCAATTGCAGATTGAATTTTGTTCTTTGAAATACAATCAATTTTTGTAACTACAGTAATTATTGGCAAATCATAAGTTAAAACCCATTCTCGCATTTGAAAGTCATTTTTTTGAATTTCATGACGAGCATCTATAAGTTGAACCAAACTCGTAATTTGTTCTCTTTTTAACAAATATTCTTCCAAATACTTCTGCCATTTGTTTTGAGCTTCCGCAGAAACCTTTGCATATCCATACCCCGGCAAATCTGCGACCATAAATTTATCTGAGAAATCAAAAAAGTTAATCAACCTTGTTTTCCCTGGGGTATTCGATGTTCTTGCAAGTTTTTTATTATTTGCAAGCCCATTAATAAATGATGATTTCCCGACATTTGATCTTCCCAGAAGTGGAAATTCCGGAAGTTTAAAATCGGGACACTGGCTCAATTTCTCAGCACTGATTACAAATTTTGCGTTCATATAAGGTCTTTTCATTTAGAGGCCTTTTCTTTCTGTTCTTTTATCTTCTTTTTGTATAAAACTGTTTGAAATAAACTATACATCTTGTCATTATTCACAACCGTAAGTTGAGTTTTATTGTTTACAAAATCAATATGAAAAGATGATTCTTTATTAAAAATATTTGACTCTATGTTTACAATTTGAAACAGCCCCTCAGTTAAAATACTAAGAGGCTCTTTCAAAAATGTTTCAAATGTTTTCCTTATGTCAAATTTTTTCTTCATAATTGAATTAAAAAT
>JBNMKP010000298.1:0-1734 GCA_050874405.1 bacterium | reverse complement strand
TTCCCAAAGAAGTTAGAGGATAAATATTAACAACTCCTGGAGTTGGAGATTTTATTGCAACATCTGTTATTGATTGATGTGCTGATAATGTATGGTAACGATACGCTCCACGACTTCCGGCATTCGAAAATTTTTCCGGAGCTTGTCTGATTCTTTCTCTTAAACTATCTGCATCTTCATCGTCTGCACCGCCATCGCTTATTGTTATGTTTTCGACTTTAGAAATATAGCTCAATGGTGTAATCAGATTATTTATACTACCGATACTATAATTATTAGAGGCAATTCCAGAAGTTTCACAAGTTGCTTTTACTGTAACAGACGTTTCACCTGCGATTAAAACTGCAGGTTCGTGAGTTTGAAAAACAAACAATCCGTCTTTTGTTTCAACCTCAACTCCTGATTGAATTGTGAAATTAAAATCTAGAGGTGAATCAATTGAAAATTGCAAAGTAGTAACAGAAGAACTTGCTAAAAGTTTTCTAACATCTAGTGGTTCACCGATATGTTCCAAGTTATCTAAAGATGCATAGCTCAACAAATTTTGTTTTGCTGTTTCTTGAATTGCCATCCTCAAAGCAGTTTCACGATAAGCACCGACATCTACCATCAATCTTTCAATTTGAGCAGGTTGAAGTGTTTTTCCACTTTTTTCTTCGTATAATTTAATCCATTCATTTGTTATTGTTTCAGGATTTCTATTTATAAAATTTGGTTCAGGAAGTTGTGTCATAAAGTTACCTCCGTTGAACTTTTTGTATTATTTGAAGATTTAAGTGTCCATTGAATTTTAACTTTTATTTGAGTTGCATTAATTTCAACGGTTACGGAATCAATTTTTATTCTGCTTTCCCATTTTTCAATTGCATCAACTGATTCTCTGATAATATTTGCTTTTGCTGAATTAACAGGATAATCGACATATTTATATATATCAGAACCAAAAGTTGGTCTTAGTGGTTCTGAGCCTTTTTGAGTTAATAAAATTATTGCTATACATTGGTTTATATCCTCAACTCCTTGCGCCACTTCACCAATAGAGTTTAGTTTATATTGCCAATCTACATAAGTTATTTCATTTAAAGTTGTCATTACATAGCCTCTTTGGGTTTTGAAGTCGGACTTCCTTGGTTTCCTGTATGAGTGTGAGAATTGTAAGTATCCCTAATTGCTTGCATAGAAGATGTTTTGTCTGCAATGTCTGAATTTGAAGTAATTCCATCTGTATTTTCTAACTTTCCGGTATGAACAACGTCTCCAATCAAGTTGATGGTTTTCGCAACTACAGTCAGCATTTCATTCTCTCGGTTGTATTCAACAAAACTTCCATCTTCAAATTTAACTAAATGTTGCGAACTTGAAATCGCGGGGACCTCATCTAAATTTGTGTAAATTGCTCCTAAGATAACACCGTCTTCACAGTTTTCATCCATTAAACAAGCGACTTGTTCGCCAATATCTACAACGGAATAATATTTGTCCTTCAGAGTTTTCTTTTGAAGAATGGGCAACCAGTAAGAGGTCATATTATCGTCAGCAAATTCCACTCTAGCTTTAGCAGTCAATGGATTTACATTTGTTACAGTTCCAAATTTTAGCAAGACTTCACCTCCAAACTTAATGAAAATCCGCTACTTCTATCAAGGGTATGTGTTGCTTGAGTTATATGGTATTTGCCTGAAAAATAACCAACATCTTTAACTTCAACATTGAGACCTGCAATCAGATAAGGAT
>JBNMKP010000297.1:0-1817 GCA_050874405.1 bacterium | reverse complement strand
GTAAAGAAGATTTATATAATGGTATTAAGATTGTTGAAAGAGCTACTTCTCAAAAAGCTGTTCAACCTGTTTTATATAATATTTTAATTGAAACTTTAGAGAATAATTCAATCAGATTAACAGCTACAGATTTAGTTTTGACAGTAGTTACAACAGTTGATGCTCAAATTCTTGAAGCTGGTAAAATTACTCTTCCTGCTAAAAAATTAAATGAAATTGTTTCTAAGTTATCAAATGATTTAATAACAATTGAAACAGAAGAAAACGGTTCAGAAGTAAATATTACTTGTAACAAATCAAAATTTGATATTATCGGAATTTCAGCTACTGAATTTCCACCGGAAGTTTCTAATTATCAAATAGATGAATCTCAATGTTTTGATGTTGAATTGAAACCTTTCTTGAAAGCTATCAGACAAGCAGGTTTTGCTGCTGCAAGTTATGAAGTAAGTAATCTTTTATCAGGTATTGTTTGTGAATTTTCAAACGGAATGTTAGAAATTGCTTCAACTGATGGTAATAGACTTGCAAGAGTTAGAGAAAAAATTGATACAGGTATTACAGAACCTACTCAACTTATTATTCCATCTAGAACATTGAATGAATTTATGAAGATGTGTTCTTTTGTAGATGAAGATAGTATCAAAATTTGCAAAGATAAATCAACAATTATTTTAAAAACAGAAAAAACTTTAACAATTTCAAGATTGTTAGATGGTCAATTCCCAAAATATAATCAATTAATTCCATCAGAAAGTCCTAAAAAAGCTATTGTTAATGTATCTCAATTGATTGCAGCTTTGGAAAGAGTTTCTGTAATGGTTAACGATAAAACAAGTATTGTTAAAATGTTATTTGCTGATAATGAATTGACTCTTTCCGGTGATTCTTCAGAATCTGGTAAATCAGAAGATAAAATTGATATTCAATATACAGATGAAGAATTATTGATTGCATTTAACTATAAATTTGTATTAGATGCTTTGAGAATTATTGAAAGTGACGAAGTTATAATCGGATTGAACGCAAGTTTATCTGCAACTGTTTTAAGACCAAACAGTGATGAAGACTTTATTTGTTTGATTATGCCGGTTCAAATTAGATAATAAGTTTTTTACCAAGGATAATCTTTTTTAAATTCCCAATTATCTAAATATAATAGGGCTGTGCAGGCATCTCTATATTCTGGATTTTGGTTATCTTTATTATCTTTTTTTGCATGTAAGAGTGTAATTAGTATTATCAAGTTTAAAATTATAACCATTTTTTATATCTTCTCTTTTAATTCCGTCATACCAGCCAAAAGGTCGCAATTCGTATTTTTCATTTGTCATAAAATAAAATGTATCTGATCCTATTAAATTTGGTTTTTCTTTATTGTTTACATCAATTATTAAAAATATTTTATCTGGTCTATATAGAAAGGATAATGATGTTCCATTAATTGTTAAGTAATTTGCTCCATTACGGCTAACAGCAAATCCGCATTTATAGTTTATTCCTTCTGAACATAAAGTTAATCCTTTGTAATATGGCATAATGTATTTTTCTACAAAAGTTTTTGTATTTGCAATACTTACATTGTTACCGACATTCCAAGATTCTATAGAATCATTATCTACTTCTGATAATTTAATTGCTTGCAAAATTTCTGAATAAGCTTTTTTAACTCTTGTTGCTGTGGTTTTCTTTTGATAATTTGTCATCAATGTTGGAATAGTCATTGCTGCAACAATTCCTATTATTCCTAAAGTTATTAAAACCTCTGCTAGAGTAAATCCATTTTTCATACTTTCACCTTTAAATTAAATCTATAT
>JBNMKP010000296.1:0-1850 GCA_050874405.1 bacterium | reverse complement strand
CATTAAAGGTGAAGTTTTTGATGAAAACTTTCTTATGAGTTTGGCGACAATCGGAGCTTTTTCAATCAAAGAATATCCAGAAGCCGTAATGGTTATGGTCTTATATCAAATCGGAGAATCTTTTCAAGATAAAGCAGTCGAAAAATCAAAAAAATCTATTTCTGATTTGATGGATATTCGACCGGATTATGCAAATGTTGAAATCAATGGCGAAATTGTCAAAAAATCCCCACAAGAAATAACTATTGGTGAAACAATTATCGTAAAAGCCGGTGAAAAAATTCCGCTAGATGGGGTTATAACCGATGGCAGTGCAATTGTTGATACTTCCGCTTTAACAGGAGAATCTGTTCCACAAAGTTTGTCTGTTGGAGATTCTGCAATTAGTGGTTGTATCAATACAAACGGACTTATTAAAATCAAAGTTGATAAAATTTATTCTCAATCAACAGTTTCTAAAATTTTGGAATTGGTAGAACATGCAAGTTCTAAAAAGGCCAAAGCTGAAAACTTTATTACAAAATTTGCAAGAATTTACACTCCTGCAGTTGTAATTTTGGCTATCTTACTTGCAATTGTTCCGCCTATTATTTTTAATTGCGCTTTTAGTATTTGGTTTGGTAGAGCTTTAACATTCTTAGTAATTTCATGCCCATGCGCAATTGTTATTTCTGTTCCATTGGGTTTCTTTGCAGGAATTGGTGGAGCTTCTCGTCAAGGAATCTTAATCAAAGGAAGTGCTTATCTTGAAGCATTGTCAAAACCTTATGCTATAGTTTTTGACAAAACCGGAACTCTTACAAAAGGAAAATTCCAAGTTGTGAAAATAGTTCCACAATCTGGAATTAGTGAAAATGAACTTTTGAAACTTACGGCTTATGCTGAAAATTATTCAAATCACCCAATCGCAACTTCAATCAAAGAAAAATATTCAAATCAGATTGTTCAATCAGAGATAACAGATGTTGAAGAAATTGCCGGAAATGGTGTGAAAGCAAATATTTCAGGGAATACAATTCTTGCCGGAAACGAAAAACTGATGAAAAAATTTGGGATTGATTATTCTCCTGCAAATGACACCGGAACAATAATTTATACCGCACGTAATGGCGAGTATTTGGGCTTTATCGTAATTTCAGATACAATAAAAGATAATGCACAAGAAACTATTTCTTCTTTAAACAAGAATAAAATCAAAACGGTTATGCTAACAGGTGATAACTCAAAAACGGCAAATACTGTTGCTGAAAAATTAGGTATTGCAAAGGTTTATTCTCAATTGTTGCCTAAAGATAAAGTTGAAAAGTTAGAAGAAATAATCGCTCAAAAAGACAAAAATAAAACTGTTATTTTTGTTGGAGATGGGATTAATGATGCCCCGGTTTTGACAAGAGCGGATATTGGAATTGCGATGGGCGGAATTGGTTCAGATGCTGCAATCGAAGCTGCTGATGTTGTTATTATGGACGATAAACTTCCAAAAATTCAAACTGGAATAACAATTGCAAAACGCACAATGACAATTGTTAAACAAAACATTATTTTTGCAATTGGGATTAAAATTTTGTTCTTAATTTGTGGAGCTTTTGGCTTTGTATCAATGTGGGGGGCAGTATTTGCAGATGTTGGTGTAACTTTGCTTGCTGTATTAAATTCTCTTAGAGCAATCAGAAAAGTTTAGGATAAAATTATTCACTTTGCCTAAAATATTAGAAATAGTTATTGACAATAATTTTTCAGCGAATAGAATATAAATATAGACAAGTGAATATTGGGACGTCGCCAAGTGGTAAGGCAGCTGGTTTTGGTCCAGCCATCTCGGAGGTTCGAATCCTTCCGTCCCAGCCATT
>JBNMKP010000295.1:0-1892 GCA_050874405.1 bacterium | reverse complement strand
TTTCTTTAACTTCCCCGAAATTTCCTCCTGAAGAACAATTACATCTTCTAAATCAAGTTGCAAAATATCTTCATACACAAGTTTCAATCCGTCAATTTCAGTTAATTCTGCAATTAGTGCATAAGGAATCTCATCTGGTGTTTTAGCTTTCTCAGACGATTCAGATGAAGAAATCCAAGATTTGAAAAACCAAATTGCAACTTTGGAAGAACAAGTTGCAAATTTCAAGGAAAACAACAAAAAACTTGAAACAATTAAATCATTAAAAGAAAAAATATCTTCTTTGACCAATGAAGTTGCGACATTTAGAGAAAAAGCACAGGGCAAGGAAGAAATTGAAAAAGAATTAAATGACATTAAAATTGTCATAAAAAAGAGAGAGTTTGATGATTTTATCGACAAACAAATTGAAACAGGCAAATTAATTCCTGCAAATAAAAACATTATTCTTTCTGTTTTACAGGAATTAGATAATGTCAAAAAATTCGGTGAAGATTCAGCCGTCATTACTGACTTTAAATCTTTTATTGAATCTTTACCGAAACAAATTACTTTCGGTGAAACTGCTACAAAGCAAAAACAAACCGAGAAAAATGAAGATGTTGAAAAATTTGCAAACGCAGATGAAGAAAGTCTTGAAGTGTTCAAGGAAGCAAAAGCGTTAGCAGAAAAAGAAAACATCTCATTTAAAGATGCATTACTAAAATTGAATGTATAGTGTGTTTTTTGCAGAGTGCGAAGCACACAAGACAAGGAGCAAAAATTGGGAAGACTCGAAGAATTACGCATAAATGCGTACCTTTCGGAAGTTGCCAGAGGATACAGGAATAATGCTTTTGTTGCACAAAATCTGTTTCCAACAATTTATTCCGAAAAAGAAAAAATAGATATATTTGAATTTAACAAAGAAGCCTTCAATATCTACGATACGGAACGTGCAATCAGAGCTAATTCAAATGTAATCTCTCCACAAGGATTTAAAAAGCATACAACAACTTTGACTGAACACGATTTATCTTATCCGATTGATTATCGTGAAGAACAGGAAGCTGAAAAAGTAAAATTACAACTTCACGCAACAAATGTTGTAACAAACGGATTACAGTTGGAACACGAAAAGGCTTGTGCTGATTTGGTTCAAAATCCAAACAACTTTGCGAATGAAAACAAAATAATTTTATCTGGCTCATCTTGTTTCAACTGGAGTAAATCTGACCCTCAAGGTGTTATAGATGATGCAAAAGATGCAGTTTCTCAAAAGATTGCACAAGATCCTAATACTATGGTTATAGGTCAAAGTGCGTGGAAACTTTTGAAAAAACACCCACAATTAAAAGGCTTGATTTCAGATAACCAAAACAAATTGGTTACTCTTAACCTTTTGAAAGAAATCTTTGAAATTGAAAATATTGTTATTGGTAAATCAATTTTTTCAGACAAAGATGGTAATTTTGTCCGTATTTGGTAAGACAATATTATTCTTGCGTATGTTCCAAATTTAGGAAATTCAAGAACAGAATATGATCCGTCTTTTGCTTATACGGTTCGTAAAAAAGATGCTCTAAATATTGATGAATACACAAAAGAAGGTAACAAAGTCAAATATATTAGAGCAACAGATATTTACACTCCGTTTTTAGTCGGTGCGGAAGCAGGATATTTAATTTCAGGTGTAAATGACCCAAGTTATGCTTCTGCAAAAGACAAAGGAGATGTTAATGAATAAATACAAAATTAAACACACATCAATTATGCACAACGGAAGTTTGCACAAAGAAGGTTCAACTATTGAGCTTACTCCTGAACAAGCAGCAAAACTTTCAGATTTTGTCGAACTTGTAAGAGAACCAAAAGCAAAAGCTCAGGCAAAAACACAAACTCAAAAAACTGAA
>JBNMKP010000294.1:0-1903 GCA_050874405.1 bacterium | reverse complement strand
TCGCCTGTTGGGACATTTTGTTCTGATACTAAAGAAGTATTAGTTATTTGTTTTAACCAGTCCAATTTTATTACTTTGTGTTCAACATTATAATATTCACAAATTTTACGAGAAGCCTCAATTTCTTTTATTGCAGACTTTTGCCCATAATCAAAAGTTAATGCAAGTGTTATATTTAATTCTTCTCTTTTTAAACCTAAACTAACTAACGAATCCAAGCCACCTGATAATAAAATTATTGATTTTGTCATATTAATTATTCTCTTTCTCCGGTTCATATTCATCAAGAATTTCTACAGCTTCCATTTTCAAAGAATCAGAATATTTCGGAGATTTTATAACCTCATCTAAAATACTTCTGTCCGACATATTATATAACGCAATTAGGGCATTTTTCTTAACTTCTTCATCTGTATCTTCAAGCATGCAATTCTTTATTGTATCAAAAGCTTTTGGATTATCGCTATCCATAAGCGCTTCTATGGCATTAATTCTAACCTGAGAAGATTCATCAGATAAAGAATTTTTCAAAGCTTTAAAAACTCTTTCATTTCCACCAAAACCCATTCTGGTAATAGCTTCAATTGCACGTTCTTTTAAAAATGAGAATTTATCCATAATTCCTTGCTTAGCTTCAATTATACTAACCAAAGGGTCAACAGCTCTTGTATCTCCAAGCAAACCTAAAGCAGACACTGCAGATTCTCGAAGATAAACCGATTTTTCACCCTCATCTTTAACAACATCAATCAACGGAGCAACAGCGAATCTATCACCAATTCTACCTAACGCATCTGCACATGCCAGACGAACTTTATAATTTTCATGCTTGTTATTCAAACAATATAATAAAGAAGAAACGACATTAGTATTTTTTTGATTGGCAATAGCTTTTGCGCACATCACACGGACATTAATAAATTTCTCTTTCGTTGTTTCATCTTCAACAGAACCGTTTTTCAATAACAAAATATCAACAAGAACTTCTAAACTTGAAGAATCTCTATACATATCAACACAACGAATTAAATACATGATTATATCAGGGTTTTGAGCATTAGAAAGCATATAATTATATATTTTGATTAAATCTCTTTCCCCGTATTTATCTTTTAAAGCATCAATTCTAGAGGTTAAAACATTATAATCTGTTTCTGAAAACAAACCACAATTCTCTGCTATTAACTTAAAATCAAGATTTGTGTTATCTTCCACAACTTATCCTCTTCTGACCTAATTTTATACTAAATAATCAGAATTATCAAGAAAATAAGTGTTCAAAATGCAATTGTAACATTTTCGTAAAGATAAGGCAAAAAAAAATATCCTTTGTTTTAAAATAATTGTGTAGTAGTTATTAAACTTTTTAAATGGTGTGAAATGAATATAGACTCAATTAAAAATTATCCCACCGGCGTATTAGTCAAACAAAAGCCGAAGTACGGGCTGGAGAACAGACAAAAGAGTACGAGTGCGGATTTATGTGACAAAAAAAGTGTGAATAGAGGATATTATGGCGGTAGCTTTACGGGATTGAACGGAGCTGCCGCTAAAAGTTCTTTAGGGAAGAAAATCTCTAAATTTGCCTCAAAATCTTTTGACAAGATGTTAGAGCTGTGTGATGATCATACAGTTATTGCCCAAAACTTAGTAGCATTAGTTTTAGCGGCAGGTTTTAGACCGGTAGCAATTATGTCCCTCCCAGGGAAAAATAAAAAAGATAAAACTTATGCTTCTAGCCACTCTATTGCATCAGGTGTTATTGGTTTTGGATTTTCAAGTATTGTTATGTACCCTTTAGGCAAAGCAGTTAAAAAGACAAAAGAAACAATCAAAAATGCTGCAGAAGCAATTGAACTTCTAAAAACAAAACCTCAAGAATATACAAAAGAACAATTAGATA
>JBNMKP010000293.1:0-1925 GCA_050874405.1 bacterium | reverse complement strand
GTAACCTGTTGCCCACAATGCAGTAGTAGAAAGGAAACGACCTAGTCTTGCTGCTCTTGACAAATTAACAGTCTTAACTGCGTCCCCTGCAGCATTTTTTACTGTTGCTAAGACTTTTCCAGGGTTATCAGCAGCAGATGCCAAACCTGCAACTAAAGGTGTTGTATAATAAATCGCACTGCCAATTCGTCGATGTTTCTTGTCATTAACTTCTGCAGATGTTTTAGCATAAGCGAGTTGTCTAACTTGATTTTCATCTAGAGATGCCAAAGTTTCTATATCACTCATTGATTTAAAAGCCGGTCTGCTTGCAGAAACTGAATTAACTTGCATAAAATACACCTTCACCTTTCACACATTGATTATACACTTATAAAACCAGAAAGTAAAATTTCTTGCTATTTTAATAACATAAGTACACAAATATTTACATTCAATATTGTTTTTTATATTATCAAGAAATGAAGAAATTTAATATCCACACAATGGGTTGTAAATCCAACCAATTCGAAAGTGCAATAATAGAAGAAAATTTAATAAACCACGGACTGGAAAAAGTAAATAAAATTGAAGATGCAGACATTTACATCTTGAATTCTTGCTCTGTTACCCACAAAAGTGACAATGAAGCAATGTATTTGCTCCGAGCTGCTAAACATAAAAATCCAAATATTATTACAATTGCAACCGGTTGTATGGCACAAATTGAAAAAGAAGAACTTCTAAAAAATGATTTCATTGATTTTGTAATCGGGAATGATGAAAAATTGAATTTGTACAATTACATAAAATCAGACATAAGATTTCACGCAAATGATATTTTGAAACAAACAGATTTCAGCAAAATTGTGCTTGTTGATACAACCAAAACTCGTGCAAGTTTAAAAATTCAGGACGGCTGTGATAATCGCTGTACTTATTGCATAATTTGGAAAGCACGAGGAAAAAGTAGAAGTGCCGATTCTGATTTCATCATTGAGCAAATAAACAATTTTTCAAAACACGGATTTAAAGAAGTTATGCTCACAGGAATTCACATTGGCCAGTGGGGAAAAGAATTCGGGCTAACTCTTCTTGACCTATTAAAAGATATTGAAGAAAAAACAACAATTGAAAGATACCGTCTAGGTTCGCTAAACCCACCGGAAATCACAGATGAAATGCTTGAGTTTTTGAAAAATTCAACAAAATTCTGTCCGCATTTTCATTTATCACTTCAATCCGCAAACGACAAAACACTTCGTTCAATGAATAGATTTTACAAAACAGAAGATTATTTATCTCTCATTGATAAAATCAATGAAACTTTTGAAAATCCATTCTTAGGAAGTGACGTAATTGCAGGTTTTGCAGGCGAAACTGATGAAGATTTTGAAATAACAAAACAAAATCTTGAAAAATCAGGTTTAACTCAAATTCATACTTTTCCTTACTCTCAAAGAAAAGGGACCATCGGAGCAGAAATGGAAAACCAAAATTCTGATGAGGTTAAAAGCAAACGAGCTTCAATCATTAAAGAGATTTCTAAAAGAAAACACGAAGAATTTATCAATAAAAATATAGGAAAAACTCTTGAGGTTTTGATTGAAAAACATCCGGACAAACACACTCAAAACCTAAAAGGAATTACACGGAATTATTTAACCGTTCAAATAATTTCAGATAGAACAGATTTATTTAATACTATCAAAAACGTAAAAATCTCAAAATTTGAAAACGGAAAAATCTACGGTGAATTAGTTTAAACTATTTTTATTAATTAAAAGAGGTCGGACATCTAAAGATGTCCGACCTCTTAATTTTTGAATAAATATTACTCTTTCAAGAATGATTCATAATTTCTTGCAAGCAAGTGAGTTCTTACCTGATTAATCGAATCTAATGCAACACCAACCATGATGATTAAAGATGTAGCACCTATACCC
>JBNMKP010000292.1:0-1933 GCA_050874405.1 bacterium | reverse complement strand
ATGTTGACCAAAAACTTGCATCTTTGAATTGTATTTAGCAATTTCTCTTGGATAAACATTTGAATTAATAGTTGCACTCGTTGCAAAAACTCCCAATCTCTCAATAGGTTCTTTTGCTAAAATTTCTGCAACAGATTGAACTATCGGGTAAAGTTTTAAATTGTACTTATCTTTGATATCATCATAAATCACAGATGACGTTGTATTACATGCCATAACAACAGCCTTGCAGCCCTTTTGCTCAAAGAATTTTAAAATTTTATCAGAATACTCCAACAATTGTTCCTTAGTCTTTTCGCCATAAGGAACATGTAAAGTATCACCGTAATAAATATAATTTTCGTTTGGTAATATTTTTTTTACTTTATTCAAGACAGTAAGACCACCAACTCCGGAATCAAAGAACGCGATCGGGGCTTCACTGCTAAAATTACTTTTTGTTAAAGTAGTCATTTATACCCTCAGCTATAGCTTTTGCGGTCGCCTGTTTTCTACTTTCTGAAACTAATTGAGCTCTTTCAATAGGGCTGGAAATGAATCCTATTTCTACCAAAATAGCAGGTGCCGTAGTATGATTTATAACATAAAATCGTGATTTAAACAAGCCTCTGTCCTTTGAATTTACGTGATTTAGCAAAGAAGCATGGACATATTTAGCAAGTTCAAGACTGTTATCCTTATAATAATGGGTTTCTAAACCGGTTGGAGAATCACTGTTACTTGAATTTACGTGAATGCTTACAAAAACATCAGGATTTATATCTTCACTAATTGCGACTCTATCTTGCAAAGAAACATAAGTATCTGTAGTTCTTGTCATTTCAACAATATAACCTTCTTTACGTAACAAATTGGCAACACGTTTTGAAACATCTAATGTAATATTTTTTTCGTAAACACCATTCCGAGTTGCTCCAACATCTGAACCGCCATGTCCGGCATCAATTACTACATAATGTTTATTGGTTTCTTTCTTGGTTGGCACAACAATACTTGGAACGGTCACAACAGGTTCAACTTTTGGTTTTGGAAGTTCAGCCAATTTGTTAAACTGTTCCTTAATTCGAATAGTTTTTCCGTCAGCTCCGGCATGGATATCAATATTATCTTCATTTTCAACAGGGACAACAAATTTAACCCCACCTTGAGAGAGAGAGGTTATTTTAACATTCGAAAATGCTGTATTTTTTAATGTAGATTTGATTGAACCCTCTGTGTATTTGTCAACATTATACAAAAGCAATTCTATAGCGCCAGATGTACGTTCCAAACCATAAACTACCGGCTTAGAAAAAAGTAATTTCATAGAATGGGTTTTGGTATCATTTTTTTCGTACAAAACATTATTCAAATTAACTTTTGATGTGTATAAACCGGTTGGTGAAACATTCAATTTATCAACAATAACAAGACGTTCACCATCACCATAAATTACAGGAATGTATCTAGAAGGTGTTGAACTTGTTATTACGACTCTTGCTGTATTTTTGTCAAATTGTCCGATTTTCACCGATTCAGTTTGGTTAAATTTGAAATCTTTATTACGAATTGCAGGGTTTACAATTGTATTTGGGATATCAAAAGCAACTCTTGACGGGTTAGACAAATACATTGGTTTTGTTACCGTCAATGAGCCAAAACCTGTTATTACAACATTATTGTTTTTGAACGTTAAATTATCAATATAAAATTTAGAATTTAAAAGCAAATCTTTTTTAACAAGAACATAATTTTTATCATCTGTTGTTTGTCCTAATTTAAAAGCAGAATTTATTTGCCCAACTAAGCTTGAATTAGCAACAGTCACAGGAGATTGAACCCCTGATGTTTCGAAAATTTCGCTTTTTGCAACATCATCATAGACTTGTTGGAAATAATAGTTTGACATTGTCGGATTTTTCAATCTTACAAACAATGTATTATTTAATTTCTT
>JBNMKP010000291.1:0-1941 GCA_050874405.1 bacterium | reverse complement strand
TTATGTTGACTAATAACCTAATAAAAGAATTAAATAAAGCCCTCCCAAAAGAAAACGTACTTTCTGATGTTGAAGAAAGGTACGTATATTCTGTTGATGCTTCAAATGATCCTTATATAAAGTCAACTTTGCCTGATGCAATCGTTTTTGTTGAAACTATTGAACAAGTTCAAAAGGTTGTAAAAATTGCAAACGAGCAAATGACACCGATTATTTGCAGAGGAGCCGGAACAAATACCGTTGGAGCTTGTGTTTCAACTCATGGTGGTATTATTTTAAACTTTTCTAAAATGAATAAAATTTTAGAAATTAATCCGGAAAATATGACCGCAAAAGTTCAACCTGGGATAGTCGTTGGCGATTTGCAACAAGCCGTTGAGAATGTGGGATTATTCTATCCTCCTGATCCATCGAACCTTAAAGTTTCGACAATAGGTGGAAGTATTGCCCAAAATTCCGCAGGGGCAAGATGTTTCAAATATGGATCAACTAAAGATTATATCATTGATATGCTTGTTGTAATGGCAAATGGAGAACTAATCAGAACGGGTTCTAATACAATAAAAAATGCTACAGGATATAATTTAGGAAGCTTGTTTATCGGTTCAGAGGGAACATTGGGAATTGTCGTTGAAGCTACAATTAAACTAATTCCAAAACCTGAAGAAACTCAAGTTATTATGGCTTATTTCAATACGGTTGAAGAATCTATTCAAGCTGTTAATAAAATTATTGAAAAACAAGTATTCCCCGCAACTATTGATTTTATGGATAAAAATTCTATCCAAACAATCGAAAACTTTAATCCATCAGGATTGTTATGTGATAAAGAAGCAGCATTGATTATTGAAATTGATGGTTACAAATCAAGCATTACTCCTCAACGAGAAACTATTTGTTCGATTTTGCGAGAAAACAATGCCGCAAATATTCAATACTCAACAACCAAAGAAGAATCTGATAAACTGTGGAGTGCAAGACGTTCTTCAATGGCTGCCTGCACAATGCTAAGACCAAATATTACCACTGATGATGTTATAGTTCCAAGAGAAAATCTTGCAAAACTTGTAAAAGGTATTCAAGATATTTGCAAACGTCACGACTTGTTAGTTTGCCTTGTCGGTCACGTTGGAGATGGAAGCGTACACCCTCAAATTCCGATTGATTATAATGACAAAAACGAATACAAACATTACAAAATTGCGAAATCAGAAATTTACCAATTGACAGTCCGTCTTGGCGGAATTATCTCAGGCGAACACGGAATCGGATTAGAAAAGAAACCACATATTTCAAAAGTTGTTGATGGTGGAGCATTAGATTATATGCGACTAATCAAAAAAACATTTGACCCTAAAAATATTTTAAACCCTTACAAAATATTCTAAGTTTTAACCACTATACTTGAAAACACATTGTCCTTGTGGTATTCTTTGATTGCTAAAAAATTTTAAGGAAAGAAGGATAAAATGTCAGAAGTTAGAGTTAGAATAGCTCCGTCCCCAAGCGGAAACTTACACATTGGGACAGCAAGAACAGCATTATTCAATTACTTATTTGCTAAAAAAATGGGTGGTAAATTCATTTTAAGAATTGAAGATACAGATGCTGAAAGAACTTCTCAAGAATATATTGATAATATTTTTGATAGTTTAAAAGCTTTAGGATTGAATTGGGACGAAGGTCCAGACGTTGGAGGTCCTTACGGTCCATACACACAATCAAAAAGATTTGATATCTATCCAAAATATGTACAACAACTTTTAGATTCAGGTTTTGCTTATGAATGTTTCTGTACTCCAGAAGAACTTGAACAAGAAAAAGAAGAAGCTACAAAAGCTAAAAAACCTTATGTTTATTCTAAAAAATGCGAACACTTAACAGAAGAAGAAAAGGAAAAATTAATAGCAGAAGGCAGAAAACCTGCAATCAGATTTAATA
>JBNMKP010000290.1:0-1941 GCA_050874405.1 bacterium | reverse complement strand
TTGTAAAGGGACACTAGTTGAACCGGCGAAGAAATGAGCCGTGTGAAACTGCGTGCCGTATGGCTGAGGGGTTGGGGTGAGGGTTTCAAGTGTGCTCAAGATTACGACGTCACTCCGTGTATGCTAATACGCACCCTGCTCGGCTTGTTCTCCTCGTAATGACATGCAAAAATTAAAAAATCATGTCATTGTGAGGAAAGGAAAATAAAATGTAAAGGACTTATTCCCCTATTCACTCTTTCCCCTATTCCCCCATTCCCTTTAACTTACTATTCACTAAAACAACTTTTATGCTACAATATTACTTAAAGAAAAAGAGGATTTAATTTGATTAAATTTTTAGGTTTATGCGTTCAAAATTTAATAGAATGTTTTAAATATATCTTTGGCGGAAACGTCAGATTTAGAACGGTTCTAACTCAGGCGGCATCAATCAGTTATGATTCATTACCAATTTCGTTGGTCATTGCATTCATTTCTGCAGCTGTTATCGCAATACAAGTTTCCAAAGAATTTCTTTTAACCGGTGCGGAAGCTTATATAGGCGGAACTATTGCAGTCGTAATGATTAGAGAAATTGCCCCGGGGTTTGTCGCTTTGGCAATCGGAGCTAGAGCCGGAACTGCGATTTCAGCGGAAATCGCCAATATGCAGGTAACATCACAAGTCGATGCTATCAAAACCTTGAAAATTAACCCTGTGGGATATTATTTTACACCTAGAATCGTCGCTGCAGCAATTACGGTTCCAATGGTGGTTTTAATCGCAGAATTCGTTGGAATTTTAGGTGGCATGTTCGTTTCTCTTGAAACAATTAACCTTAATCCGGCGAGATATATGGCTTCTGCGTGGGCATGGATGGCTACTAAAGATATCTACATCAGCCTATTGAAAGCCTGTATTTTTGGAGCTTTGATTGCTCTTGTTTGTGCAACAAAAGGTTATCAAACAAAAGGGGGCGCTAAAGAAGTTGGAACTTCTACAACCCAAGCTGCAATCCTTTCAACCATTTATATGCTCGTTGCAGATTTTTTAATTAATTTATTATTTTATATTTCATAATATTTACAACAAAACCATGCGTTTGTTATATTTTAGCATTTGTTATATAATCCCGTTAGGGATATAAAATTTGTCCATGACAAATATTTGTTAATACGATAAAAAGAGGTACTTTTAAATGAATACAGTTACTATTGTTGGTAGAGTTGGAAGAGATGCATCTGAAGATTTCAAATCTTTTGACTCTGGAAAAACTAAAGCAAGATTTTCTGTTGCTGTTAACAGATGGGATTCAAAAACTAAAGCTGAAGTTACAGATTGGTTTAACATTGATGTTTGGGATAAACAAGCAGAATTCGCAGCTGATTATGTTAAAAAAGGAAGATTAGTTGCAATTGACGGAGTTATTGCAAACAACAGATGGGTTGACAAAACAACCAACAATGAAAGAGAAAATTTCTACATTAGAGCTAACACAATCAGACTTTTAGGCTCTAGAAAAGACGCAGAAGAAGCTGTATTATGATAATAAATTCAAATATTGTCGGCATTATTGCAGATGACTTGACAGGTGCGAATGATACAGCACTTCAATTTCAACTGAATGGTGCAGATACAAATATTTTATTGGACAAACATATTGAAAAGAAGCAGACTTCACCGGCGCAAGCTTGGGCAATCTCAACAGAATCGAGAAATGTTCCGCAAGAAGATGCTTTTGAAAAAGTAAAAGATGCCGTTCAGCTTATGGTTGACGAGATTAATCCGGACTTTTTCTATAAGAAAATTGATTCAACTGTAAGAGGGAATATTGCAGTTGAAGTTTTGTCCGTTTTAAAAGTTTTAGATTGGGACGCAGCAATTGTTATGCCTGCATTTCCACAAGAGGGAAGAATTACGGTTGGCGGATATCATCTTTTAAAAGGGATTCCAATTGAA
>JBNMKP010000289.1:0-2028 GCA_050874405.1 bacterium | reverse complement strand
CCGCTCTATCAATACCACGTTTCATAGACATTGGGTTAGCACCTGCAGTCAAGTTTTTCAAACCTTCACGAACAATTGCTTGAGCTAGTACTGAAGCAGTTGTTGTACCATCACCAGCGATATCATTTGTTTTAGATGATACTTCTTTTAACAATTGAGCACCTGAATTTTCTAGTGCATCTTTCAATTCGATTTCTTTTGCAATAGTAACACCATCGTTAACGATTTGAGGAGCACCGAATTTCTTAGTCAAAATTACGCTTCTACCTTTTGGTCCAAGTGTAACTTTAACGGCATCAGCTACTGCATCAATACCTTTAAGAAGAGCTTTTCTAGCTTCTTCGTCAAAAATAATACGTTTTGCCATTTTATTTTTCTCCTTTTTACAATCAAAATTTATAATTTAATTATTCAACAATTGCTAAAGCGTCTTTGATAGAAAGAATTTTGTATTCAACGCCATCAACTTTAACATCTGTTCCTGAATATTTAGCATAAAGGATAGTATCACCAACTTTAACGTCCATTGGTTCTCTTTCACCTTTTTCGTTCATCTTACCAAGACCAACCGCAACAACTTCGCCTCTTTGAGGTTTTTCTTTAGCGCTATCCGGAATAAAAATTCCGCCTGAAGTTTGTTCAGTTTCTTCTACAACTTTAATAACAATTCTGTCGCCTAACGGTTTAATCATAATAACTCTCCTTTTCCTTTACTGGTAACTCTGAAATTGTTTCAGATTCTCTGAGATTAAAGCTTCTGAAATAATTTCAAGCTAAAATCTTTCACAATACATTTATATAACGGATTTTGCAATTCTTCGGAAAAGTTAAGGAAAAATTAATTATTTAATAAAAAACATTAAGATTTAGTTTATTTTTGTCAAATCCCCAACCGAAACATCTAAAATCACAGCAATTTTGTACAAAATATAAACAGATGGAGCTTTTTCTCCTCTTTCAATACAACCGATAAAATTTCTTGCAGAATTTATCTTGAAAGCAAGTTCTTCTTGCGAAAGACCTTTCTTTTGACGGATATTACGAATTCGTTCGCCCAATCGTTTTAAATATATGTTTTTATCTATAAATTCTTGCTCCATAGAAAATATTGTGGTATATATAATTCATATTCACTACCACCTATAGGTGTCATATAAAGAAAGGAATTTGCCATGCAAACAGCGAAAAATCTAATAATAAAGGGGAATAAAATGAAGTCACTTATAGACTTATCCACTTATCACCCAACAACGGTGAAACTTGCATTTACTTTAGCCGAAGTTCTAATCACTCTCGGTATAATCGGTATCGTTGCAGCGATGACAATCCCAACTTTGATGTCAAATTTTGCAAAACAAAAACTGGAAGAACAAATCAAAGTTACATATTCATCAATTCAACAAACAATGAAATATATGGATTACGAAGACTTGGGGTATGATGTTTTTCAAGATGGTAGTGATGAAACAATGAAAGATTGGTATGATAATTTTATTGCAAAACACATGAAAACAGAAACTGTTTGTATCAATAAAGCAGGTTGTTGGCACAAATATGGAGAAGCAAAAGATTTAAACGGGGATAAAAATCCTTGGGACAGGGGTAATAATATCGGTTGGGGTGTTAATATCTTAACCTTTACAACAGCAAAAGGGGCATGGTTTGACATGGACGGTCACTCCCCAAGGACTTGTAACAATTGGTTTGGAATAGATACCAAAGGTAATACATGTCTTGTTATTTATTTTGATGCAAACGGAGATAGAAAGCCTAACCAAATTGGCAAAGATATTCAAGCCGTTGTTTGGACAGAGCAAGGTTTAGTACCGGCAGGTGCAAGCAAAACAAAAGAAAGAATCAACAATAATTGTTTAAAAGGCAATGGTTATTGGTGTTTGAGTAAGATTATTGACAATTCGTGGAAAATTCCAGATGAATTGTGGAAAAGGAAGTAATGACGGGGTTAAAAATAACGTCATTGCAAGCGAAAGCGAAGCAATCCAGCCAATATGTCATTCTGAGCCAAGT
>JBNMKP010000288.1:0-2039 GCA_050874405.1 bacterium | reverse complement strand
GCGAGTAAGTGAACCTTTTTTTAGTTCAAAAGACGGCAAATTCACTTGTTCTTGATAAGTTGACGGATTTGCATCTAACGGATTGACAGGAGCAACTCCACCCATATTGATTGCCAAACACTGATTAACCGCAAAAACTGAAACAAATAAAGAAAGGACAAGATGTTTTTTCATTAAACCATATCCTCCTCTTTTGGTTCATAACTACCTAAATAATATTTGTTAAACAACTCTAACAAATGTTTTTGGTCTTCAGTCGGATTTTCAATATTTACAAACCTGTAAATAGACATCAAATCATACTGTTTCAAGAATTCTTCATCTTTAGGTTCAATTTTTCCGTGTGATTCAGATAAGAATACTTTCACGATTTTGTCGGTCGAAATTGACATAAATACATCAACCAAATTCTTATCGAAATGAGAACCTGCACCTTTCATCAAGATATCTAAAACATTAGCAATCGGCATTTTGTCACGATAGTGTCTTTTAGAAGTAATCGCATCAAACACATCAGCAACTGCCAAAATTCTACCACCTAGCGTAATTTCTTCACCTTTAAGATGTCTGTAATAACCCGTGCCGTCCCATTTTTCGTGGTGAGAACAAGCCATTTCGGTAATAATTCTAAAATCAGGTGACATATAAATTTTGTTCAAGATATTGTGCGTAATTCTTACGTGTTCTTGAATATGCTTATACTCTTCATCAGTAAGTTTTCCGTCTTTTTGCAAAACAGAATCTCTAATCCCGATTTTACCGATATCGTGAAGAATTGCTGCTTTCTCAAGCAAACTCTTATCTTTAGCATTCATACCAAGTGCATCAGCCAACAATATTGAATACAACTTAACTCTGGTTGAATGACCTGCAGTAATCTTATCTCTTGCATCAATTGAAGTTGCTAAAGTGTCAATGAAACTTTCAAATAGTAATTTTTGTTCACGATAAAGTTGCAATTGTTGGTCAAATAATTGGGCATTTTCTAGCGCAATACTTGCACTTCCACCAATTGCGATTAGTAAATCCTCATCGTTCTTCGTAAATATGCCGTCAATTTTGTTGATAACTTGGAACGCACCAATAATTTCACGGTTGTTGTTCATAATCGGCATACACAAAATTGTTTTCGTTCTATAGCCTGTTTTTGTATCAACTTCCGGATTAAATCTCGGGTCATTGTATGCATCAACGATATTAACCGTCTCGCCCGTTTTTACAACATAACCGGCTAAACCCTTACCTGCAGGGAATCTTATTTCTTGACTTGAATCAAGTCCTAATGCAACTTTTGACCACAATTCGTCAGTATCTTTATCCCAAAGAAAAACCGTACATCTGTCTGCTTGAATAGCATTTTTAGTTTCTTCAGCAATTACTCTCAATAGTTCGTCAATATCAGTTAAAGCTGTAATTGAACGACTAATTTTAACCAATGATACCAACGGGTCACTTTTTGTCGGAAGTGAATAATCCATACCGTTTTGAAGTTGCCTAATTCTTGTATTTATATTATCTGCAAGAGAATATTTATCCTCTTCGGAAGATAATTTCAACGCATTGTTGTAATGGATAATCGCAATATCTTTATTATTTTCAGCAAAATTGATATTGCCTAAAACCAATTCGTTAATCAATTGTGCAGTAATACTGTTTGTGCGATTAGCCATAAAAGTTGCGTCTTGCGCTAAAGCAAGGCTACTTTCATAATCAGATTTGTGTAGAGAATAATTCAAAAAAGCAATCAAACTCAAAGAGATTGAAATACCCTCGTTAAAATTTTCACTTTTGAAAATATTATAAGCTGAATTCAAAGAATTTTCCGCTTCTTCGTAATTTTTTTCATCAAGAAAGCTCAACGTTTTGCGGATTAGATTCTCTGCCTCTTCTGTTTTAAGATTACTTTCTACCATTTTATTTACCCTTTAATATATTATATAATATTTTTTCAAGAAATTCAAATATTTTTTTGTAGAGAGCTAAGGTGAGGATTTAATATTATTGTTTGGAGGGTATTCAATTTTCCCTCCCTGATTAGG
>JBNMKP010000287.1:0-2082 GCA_050874405.1 bacterium | reverse complement strand
TGAAATTATCGCTATTCAAGGAAACTTTGATAGGGCCTTGGAAGTGGTAAGAGAAATTTCTGACAAATATCCAATCACACTTGTAAATTCAGTTAACCCATACAGAATTGAGGGACAAAAAACCGGAGCGTTTGAAATTTGTGAAGCATTAGGACAAGCTCCAGATTATCATTTTATTCCTGTAGGAAATGCAGGAAACATCACTGCATACTGGAAAGGCTACAAAGAATGGCACAAGTTAGGTAAAATTCCTACATTACCAAAAATGATGGGATTTGAAGCTGAGGGTGCAGCAGCAATTGTTAAAGGTGAAAGAATTATGAATCCTGAAACAATCGCAACTGCAATCAGAATCGGAAACCCTGCTAGTTGGAAATTTGCTGAAGCTGCACGAGATGAAAGCAACGGTATGATAAACTTTGTAACAGATGAAGAAATCGTTAAAGCTTACAAGCTAATCGCATCATGTGAGGGTGTACTTGCAGAACCAGCATCAGCTGCATCTGTTGCAGGCCTAATTAAAGTTAAAGACCAAGTAAAAGAGGGCTCTAAGATTGTTTGTATCTTGACAGGTAACGGATTAAAAGACCCAGATAACGCAATTAAATATTCAAATGACGAAGTTAAGAAAACATCTTCTGACTTAACTGATATTTTAAGAGCCATGAATATTTAATAGAAAGATATTATATTAAAGAAATGAAAGAAAAATTTTCTTTCATTTCTTTAATCAAAAATAATTCCAGTATAAAATCAAAAAAAAGGATTGATTTATATGAAAAAGAATTTATTTGTTTTAGTATGCTTAGTAGCTTTGACTAATCCTTGTTATGCAGGATTTGGAAGTTTTTTAAAAGATTGTGCAGACTTAGCCATTCCAGGGTTTGGGTTTAACGAAGCTCAAAATGTTCAAGACGCAGGGAAAATGGTTTTGCAAAATGCTAACCAAACATTTACTTACGATAATGAATATATCCGTATAGATGATTTGGCAGACGAATTAACAACCAAAATGGAACATATTGACTATCTTTATAACAATTATCTAACCGACACAGACCCTGAAACTGACGGACACAAAGAATTAGCTATAGAAATAAATAGTTATTTGTCATACTTAAACGGAGTTCAAAACTTAATCAATAATCAAATTTATGTTCCTGTTTATTCTAAATATGCGAACCTTTTAACAGAATACAAATACAATAACAATAAACCTATAATTGATTCCAAAAGTCTTTTGAATAATTTTAAAGATGAAGTTAATACAAATATAAAAGATTCTAATATCGTAAAGGTTGATAACCTTATTACTGAACAAATTAACAAGAATAAGAAATATAAAGAAGAAATAGAAAAAATCTACCCTAGATATACTTATTCAACCTCTAATAACAATAAAGAAATAACCGTTAAAAAATTTACTCTGAAAGTTAATACAAAAATTCAAAACGCTATAGACAATTTCAACAATTCAACTGATAAAGAACAAGCATTTAAAGAATATTTTGACACCGTTACACAATATACCGATATATTGAACTCCAAAATTTCAAATATTGGTTATTTTGATTCTTCGTTTTTCAAAGAATATGGCTTTGAAACATATATGGCAGAGGGTGATTATTACTTGAGATACCCTTATACAAATATGACAAAATTATCTAACGTTCCTCAAGATTGGCAAGACTGGTTATATATCTTGTCTAAACGTCAAAATGACCTTGAAGATGCAAGTTTAATGATTTCTGTTGAAGAATTAAGAAAAGCTATCGTATCAATTAGTGATTTTATCAAGAAATACCCTAATTTCGTAGCTAAAGATGATGTTGATGAGAAATTAAAATATTATTATTTCTATTACTTAGATGGTATTGATAACAGCCCTATATATGATTATGAAACTAATAAAGTTTACCCTTCTTATATCAACTCATACAAAACCTTTATAGATAATAATAAGGATTGTATCGGATATAAAACGGTTGAAAATTATTATAATAAACTGAAAAATAACAACTTTAAATATGTTGAACGTGTAGGACGTTGGGAAAAGCTATGAAAAAACACTTATATAAATAG
>JBNMKP010000286.1:0-2084 GCA_050874405.1 bacterium | reverse complement strand
GTGATAATATTAGATTTGGTCTTGCTTCAATCAAACAAGTTGGTGAAGGAGTTATCGAAGATATTATCAAAGAACGTGAAAATGGTGGAGATTACAAATCTATTTATGACTACATCAAACGTGTTGATGTAAAATGCACAAATAAAAGAACCCTAGAGGGTTTGATTAAGGCCGGTGCATTTTCAACTATCGAAAAAAGTCGTAAACAATTGATGGAAAATTTGGAATATATCACAGCAACTGCATCAAAAGAGGCAAAAGCAAAGGAATCAGGTCAAGGGAGCTTATTTGATATGCTCGGAGATACAGCATCTATTGATAATGCCAAATTCTCCCTAGCAGGTTCTGATGAAGAATATGATGCTAGACAAATTCAAATTTTTGAAAAAGAGTTTTTGGGTTTTTATGTAACAAGCCACCCTCTATCCACAATTAGAGATAAACTACCATTCCTGATGACTCATAAAATTTCACAAATCCCAGAAGTTCCAAATGAAAAAATTGTTACTATTTGCGGACTTGTTACAGGAACAAAGCAAATTCCAACGAGAAACGACCCGACAAAATTTGTTCGATTTGTGACAATAGAGGATTTGACAGGTAAAATTGATACTTTGGCATTTAATTCAAAAATTGCAGAGTATAACGATTTTCTTCAGAATGAACAACGAATTATTGTATCAGGTAAAGTTAGCAGGCGAAGTGATGATGATCCGCCAATTATTTTGATTGACACGGTAAAACCTGTTGATAATTCAAATATTTTCACAATTGAATTGAAAGAAGAGTTGAAATTTGAAGAATTAATGTTGTTGAAACAAATGTTGTGCAAATTCCAAGGCTCAGACCCTGTAATGTTGAAGTTACCGGACTTAACAGGCGATGTAAAAATCCTTGCTTCATCAATGTTTTGGGTAAATTCATCAAACGATTTGGTCAATACTTTGAAGCACAAATTTGGAGAAAGAATTGGAATCTCAATAAAATCAATGGACTCAGATATAAAAGAAGATGCAGCTTAATAAACTGCGTCTTCTTTTTAATTCATTTTTTTGTTTTATTTAAGCTTCAACAGTTGGAGCTTTAGTTAGAAATCCAGAAATATCTACTGGAATTTTTTGAGCTTCAGCATTTTCCAACAAATAAGGTAAAGCTTCCATGTTTTTCTTAATAACTTTAGTGTCACCTGTTTTTATTTCATTAAGGTCACAAATTGGTTGACAATTTTTGCAAAGCTTATTTATTGCATTCATAATTGGTCTTATCATTTTAACATTTTCCGGTTTTGCATCTTCTGAACTCAAAGCTTTGACAAATTCGAAAAACTCTTTGTTTTTAGAATAGTCCATTGTGTAACCGCCATCTAATGTGTCTTGAGCAATTTCTGGGATAATTTCTTTTGTTGCATTCATTTGTTTAGATAAACTTCCCATATTTTCTAAATTAAAACCAAAAAGCTTACATAAGAAGTATTTTGAGTTAATAGAATCACTGTTGTTGAATACGGCTTCAGTTAAATCAAGAGCCGCAGGATTTTTCTTGCTAATTTCAGGTAATCGACTTAAAATCATGCCAACAATTGATTTTCCATTATCTGTTTTTTGAGCGATATCAATATGAGTTGGAAGCATTTCTTTTGTGTTAGATAAATCAATAATATCTTGCGCAAGACCTAAATGTTTTGGGTTCAATTCATTTAAGTGTTGTGCAAAAGCTGCAATTTCTGGATTTTCTTTTGCGTATGCTTGAATAGAGCCAATAATTTCAGATGTTGAATTATTTCTTGGAGTACGTTCAACAATACCCATTTTCATAAAGCCTTGATTAAATCTGTTAGGTAATTTTTCCACATTAGAAGCGAATGCTTCTGTAATTTTTGGGATAAATGACATAATAAAAATCCTTTCTTGTTCCTACTATTTTGCTGATATAAAAACAAAACATATAAAAAATTTCTTATTTTTACGATGAAGTTAATATATTTTTACAAATAAATTAAAAAAAGTGCTTGAAATAAAAAATTTAGCATGTATGATTAAGAAGTAACCGAAATAAGCGGGGGTAATTCAGTGGTAGAATGCCTC
>JBNMKP010000285.1:0-2102 GCA_050874405.1 bacterium | reverse complement strand
AGCTATATTTCTAAAGTTGAAAACATAACAATAAGCGATGGTGGTGCAGATGATGAAGATGCAGATAGTTTAAGAGAAAGAATCAGACAAGCTCCGGAAAAATTTTCTAATGCCGGAAGTCGTGGAGCATATCGTTATCATACATTATCTGCACATCAATCAATAACAGATGTTGCAATAAAATCTCCAACTCCCGGAGTCGTTAATATTTATCCTCTAACTTCTTTGGGAAATCCGACAAAGGAGGTTTTAGATATTGTTCAAGCATATTTATCAGATGATAAAATTCGACCTTTAACAGATTTGGTTCAAGTGTTATCTCCTGAAGAAAAAGTTTTTACAATCAAAGCTACTCTTTATCTATATAAAGATGCAGACCAAGAATCGGTTTTGAAAACAATTGAAGAAAAATTAAAAGAGTACAAAAAGACACTTTCAGAAAAACTTGGCAAAAATGTTATAAGAACTCAAATTATTGCAATTTTAAATAGCGTTTATGGAGTGTTTAAAGTTGATTTAAATATGGAAGCCGATATTGATATTAAAGAACATCAATGGGCAAATCTAAAAAGTTGGGAAATAAATATCGGAGGCTACGCAGATGAGTGATTTAGCTCCAATAAATGATATTAACCTCAAAATCTTTGATGAAATATGTGAAGAACGATTTAAAAAATTAGATTTAGAAACAGTACTGGTTTCAATAATAGATAATGTTCCATCTGATGCACTGCCACATTTAGCTGAACAGTATCACATTACAGGTAACGAGGGTTGGCTACAAGCCTTAAGTGAATCAGAAAAGCGAAACCTAATCAAATCAGCAATAAAAATGCACAGATATAAAGGTACAAAATATGCGATTGAAGAAATATTTAATACCTTAAATATCGTAGGAAATGTAAAAGAATGGTTTAGCTACGGTGGAAAACCTTATTATTTTAAAGTTATTCTTCAAATATTTAATCGTTCAATAAATGAAGAAACGGAAGAAAAGTTAAGAGCTTTAATTGATGAATACAAAAATGAGAGGTCTTGGCTTGAACAAATAGAGTTTTATTTATCTTCAATTGGAAAGCAATATATTTATTCGGCAACAATTCAAAAAGAAACAATAACAGTAAATTCAAAGGAGTCTTAAATGGCTGAAGAATTTTATTCATTAGTTACAGATTATGGAGCAGAAAAACAATTAAACTCAATAAAAACAGGAACACCTTTTGATGTTTTTGAAATTGCACTGGGAGATGGTGGCGGAAGTTATTACAATCCAACAACAGTTCAAACGGCTTTAAAACGTGAAGTTTGGCGTGGCGAAATTCAAGAATGTCAATGGGACGGTAAAAGATTTTATTGTTTAACGACTGTTCCAGCCGATGTTGGGGGATTTACAGTTAGGGAAGCTGGTATTTTGGATAATAATGGCAACTTGATTGTTATTTCCAAATTCCCTGAAACAATAAAACAATCTCCTGATAGTGGAACAGTAAAAGAATTAACTATTAGAATTGAAATTCAATTATCTAATACAGAATTAGCAGAATTGATTATTAATCCTGATATCCAAACTGCAACAAAAGATGAGCTTACAAATTTATCAGACAAAATTAATACAGAATTTCAAGCTGTCGTTGAGAAAGGGCAGCCAAATGGTTATGCCCCAGTTAATGAAAATGGCTTAATTCCTTTACAATTTATTCCAGAAATTAAAACAAAAAGTATATTAACTCCATTTTGCTTGAATTCTTGTAAGTTAGATTCAAAAGGAAATCCTGATTTATTAACTTATGATGTTGTGAAAGTTGTAAAATACACAGCAAGCTCACTTGGGGCATTTTATGTTTCACCTGATTTTGTTTTTGAAAAAGATGCAGTTGTTTATTCTGATAGCGAATTAACACAAGTTGCAAATACTGTTGTTGCCGTTGATACAGAAAACAAAACGATTGCATTTGGTGAAATTGGGACATTGAGTGAACTAGATGACGGACATTATTCCGAAACAGTTGTTGGCGAATTTTATGTCAAAGAAACTTTGGCTGTTGGAGTTGAATGTTTTTCTGACGCTGAATTCACTAATTCTATTGGTTTTGTAACTTATT
>JBNMKP010000284.1:0-2108 GCA_050874405.1 bacterium | reverse complement strand
GTTGATAAGTGGATAAGTCTATAAGTGGTTTCATGTTATTCTCCTTTTCATTATTTGTACTACCAAGGAAATGGGAATCACATCGTTGCATTTGCCCCCTCACCCTAACCCTCTCCCTCAAGGGGCGAGGGAACAATTTTTTAAACCTATAAATAATTTCTTTCATTTTTGAGATTTTTACTATTGTCATACTGAGGCTTTAGCCGAAGTATCTCATAACTTGGAATATGGGTTCGGGGGCAAAGCCCCTGATGACTCGTTCCATTTGGTCGTTCGTGTTTTTCTTTTTCGGTTCCACTTTTTCTTTTTGCCTTGAAATCAAAAAGAAAAAGTGAACAATGAATATTATACAAAATTACAAACTTGTGTCAATATATAATACTACATTTAGATTATTATAATTTGTTATAATCAAACTATAAGTAGCCATAATAAATGTATGAATGAAAATGATACATTAAAGAAAATTGCATTCAATATAAAAGTTGAAAGAATGCGTAAGAATTTAACCCAATTTCAATTAGCAGAATTGATTGAGGTTCACGAAAAATATATAGGAAAAATTGAATCCGGAAAACAAAACCTCACAATAAAAACATTGATTAAACTAGCAAATGCCCTTGGTGTTAAATTATCAAAACTTGTAGATATTGAATAAAAAAGCCCTCCAAAATTCAAAGGAGAGCGTTTAATCTTATTTAAGTTTAATTTATAATTAAGCGATAATTTTTACTCCTGAACTTGTACCCAAACGTACAGCACCAGCCTTAATCATTTCAAGAGCTTTTTCTTTATCACGAATTCCGCCAGATGCTTTAACTTGTAATCCGGCATCTTTTACAGTGTTATACATAAGTTCTACATCTTCAACTTTTGCTCCAACTCCACCTTTTACAAATCCGGTTGAAGTTTTTACAAAATCTGCACCACCTTTGATTGCACACTCGCAAGCATATTTGATTTCTTCTTTAGTCAACAAATCTGTTTCTAAAATAACTTTCAAATTATGTCCACCACATGCAGCTTTTATCAATTTAATTTCTTCTACGATGAAATCGGTATCATGGTCTTTAACTTTGGTATCATTTATAACCATATCAATTTCATCTGCACCATCTTTAACTGCTTGAATTGTTTCGAAAATTTTTGTTTCTGTTGTATTTGCTCCTAGAGGGAAACCAATAACTGTAACAACTTTAACATCTGTATCTTTCAAATAATCTTTTGCCATTTTTACATAACAAGGATTTATGCAAACACCTAAAAAGTCATTTTCTTTTGCTTCATCAAAAAGTTTAATCAAATCAGCTTTTGTTGCATCTTGTTTTAACAATGTGTGTTCAATGTACTTGTTAAGTTTTTCCATAATAGTTCTCTCCTTTATCTCAAAATGATTATACCACAGGGTTTATCTTATTGTATAATAGTTAAGGAATGAATGTCGAAATACTAAAAAGAATTCGGATAGAACGTTATATTTTTGCCGGACTTATGGCATTTGTAATGATTTTGATTGCGGAATTGAGCGGAGAAAGAGAAATTATTTTCCCAGAAATTTGCGCTTTGACTATTGGTGCTTGGATTTCCGAACAACAACCGTGGAATTGCAACAAAAGAAAAATGTTTTTCTTAGTTTCAATCGCCTCTCTATTTGGAATGCTCGTAACCAGATATTTACCAATTCCATTAATCTTTCAAACATGCCTGTGTTTTGCATTCACTGGATTTATTCTGACAATCACTAAAACAACCCTAATTCCGATAATTTCTGCTTGTATTTTGCCTGTATATTTAGGAACAAAGAGTTGGGTTTATCCGATATCCGTAACCATTATGGCTTTGATGATTATCACTGCTCAATGGCTTATGGAAAAAAATCATTTGAAACCGAAAAATGAATATATACCTTGCAAATTTGATTACAAATACCAAATTATAAAGTGGTCAAAATTGCTTATTGTTTTTGCAATTTTAGCTCTAATTCCATTTGAAAATCATCAAATTTATTTTCTAGCACCTCCTTTAATTGTGACCTTTGCAGAATTTGCAAACCCGAAAAGCCCAATGAGGAATAAGCCATTTCACATTATTGGTCTTATGACACTAGC
>JBNMKP010000283.1:0-2112 GCA_050874405.1 bacterium | reverse complement strand
GCTTTTTCTAAATCGTTTATTGCATTTTGAATATTTGGATTTTCAATATCTTTGCGAGAGAGAATAATTTTTGCACGGTTATAGTAAGCATCTGTCATTTTATCATCTATAGAGAGTGCTTTTGTATAATCCAGCATTGCTTCATCATATTTTTCCATCGCATCGTAAACCGCACCACGGTAAAAATATGGAATAGCCCAATCATTTTTAAGCCCTAAAGATTTGTTGATATTTTCAATCGCATCTTCGTATTTTCCGTCTTGGAAATTGTAAATTCCGTTATCCAAATAATATTTGTAATCTTTCATATGCTGATTATATAATAAACAAACTAAAGGGGTTAACTTTTAATATTTTATGCGTTATCATATAGACATAAGAGCAAGAAAGAAAAGGTTTATTATGAAATCAGTTAAGGAAATTTCAACAGAAACAAAAATTCAAAACAGATTAAAAAATCACCCCGTTTGTTTGGAATTAGTAAACTACTTGTTTGCTGATGCTGAACTTCAAGAAATGCAAGAATATGCAAACAATGTATCAATAAGAAGACTTGGTTACAACGACCACGGACCTGTTCACATGCGTCAGGTTGTTGGGAATGCAATAAAAATGTTAAACATTTTGCACGAAGCAGGAATTAAAACATCTCTTGAACAAGAAGAAATCGGGACATTTGAAGATAGTATGTGTGCCGTAATTTTGGCAGGTTTAATGCGCGACTTAGGAATGTCAATCGGAAGACAAGGACACGAAGAAATGTCCGCTCTTTTATGTCAGCCGATTTTAGAAAGAACACTTATGCATATGTTTCCAGATGACTTACATAAAAGAGTAATCATTCGTTCTGTTACAACAGAAGCTATTATTGGTCATATGTCATCAAGAAAAATCCATTCAATTGAAGCAGGTATAATCCTAATTGCCGATGGTTGTGATATGACAAAAGGAAGAGCTAGAATTCCTATGGCAATCAACACAACTCCAAGAGTTGGTGATATTCACAAATACTCTGCAAACGCAATCAATCGTATTGGAATTCACCGTGGAGAAAGAAAACCAATCAAAATTGATATTGAAATGTCTGGCGATGTAGGATTTTTCCAAATTGAAGAAGTATTGTTGCAAAAAATTGATGCAAGTCCTGCAAAACAATTTGTAGAATTGTACGCTGGGGTTGAAGGTCAAGAACGCAAATGTTATCTATAATAAGCAATTGAATTTTCAAAATAAATAGCCCTAGGTTTTAAAACTTAGGGCTTTTAATTTTATTCAACTTTATTTTCTTGGCAAACGGTCAAACCTTTTTTAATATTTTTCAAATGAATTTGTGATAGGACGACTGCAATTATCATAAATACACATCCCAAAGTTTCTCTTGCAGTCATTGTTTCGTGCAAAATCAAACTTCCACCAACAACAGCAAAAACAGATTCCATACACAAAATTATTGAAGCAATTGTTGGAGGAGTGAATTTTTGTCCAAAGATTTGCAAGGTATAAGCCACACCGCAAGTTAAAATTCCTGCATATAAAATAGGTGTTTTAGCTGCAATGAAATTTGCCATAACAGGATTTTCAAACATTAACATAAAAGGTAACGACAAAAGCCCGACAACAAAGAATTGAACGCAAGACATTTTTATAGGGTTTACGTGTCGAGAAAAATGGTTAACTACAAGGATATGTACCCCATAGAAAAACGCTCCCACTAAAAGTAAACCGTCGTACATATCAAATCCGGACATTCCACCTTTAAAACATAACAAATATAACCCAACAAGAGCTAATCCAACACTAACTTTAACCTTGTTTTCTAACTTTGCCCCGAAGAACATTGAGATTAGCGGAACAAAAATTATATATAGAGCAGAAATAAAACCGGCTTTTCCGGCACTTGCAGAAATCATACTGTATTGTTGTAAACTCATTGCCGTAAATAGTGCTAAACCACAACAACATCCCGCCTTTAGAAGATATAAATGTTGTAAATGTTTTAATTTTTTAGGGCGGTTGTCAGGTGTTGTCATTTTGACAAGAAAAATAAGAGGAATTAAACTAAATCCGCCCAAAATACTTCTTGCAAAGTTAAAACTAAACGCTCCGACATAG
>JBNMKP010000282.1:0-2134 GCA_050874405.1 bacterium | reverse complement strand
GTCAAAGATGATTTATAGATTTTTTCAAGTTCATTTACCGGTTTATATGTGTTTGAATAAGCTTGAAAATAAGCCATAAATTTCTCAGCTTTGAATCTATCGTGAAGAGTTTTTGCTCCGACTTTTACTTGTTCTTCAATAGATAAAAGGTTTGAATGTGCTTGAGAAAAACTTCCCCCATCATCACAAAAAATACAACCCCCTGTAGATATTGTACCGTCCCTGTTCGGACAGGAAAAACCTGCATCAAGTGTGATTTTATACACTTTTGCACCAAATTTGTTTTTCAAATATGCACTGAATTGGTTGTATCTTTTGTCTGTATTATTAAAGAACATTTTATTTTTGTTCGTTATCCTCTTCATCATAGATAGGGTAAACGTAGTGTTCACCACAATTTGGACAAACAACTTCTTGTTGTTTACCATCTTCTAATTTTGCAACTTCAAATAAACATTTACAACCTGATTGAACGCATCTGATTGCCCAAGTAGGTCTTATTAATCTTGCCATAATTTACTCCCTTTTCTACTATACAGTTTAATTTTAGCATTATTTCTCTTTTCTTGCAAGTGGAAAAAAGGAATGGGGTAAATATTGAGGATAAAAGTCTATAGGTTATTATAGAAATAGGGGAATAGGGGAATAAGGAAATAAGTTCTTTACTTTTTAATCCTCTTTACGGAAAGGCATGTTCATAGTATTATCTAACTAAGTGGAAACAAAAGGATTTATACTATGCAATTTATCGATAAGGCAAAGATTAAAATATCATCAGGAAAAGGTGGAAACGGTGTCGTTGCTTGGCGTCGTGAAAAATTTGTAGATAAAGGCGGACCTGCTGGCGGTGATGGTGGTAAAGGCGGAAGTGTTTACCTGATTGCAGATGAGGGCTTGTCTACGTTGTTAGACTTTACTTATCGTTCAATTTTTAAAGCCGATAATGGTGAAAACGGTTTCAAAAAAAGTATGCACGGTAAAAGTGCAAAAGATTTATATTTAAAAGTTCCAGTTGGAACAATTGTAAAAGACCTTAAAACCGGCAGTGTAATTGCGGATTTAACTCACAATAAACAAACTGTCCTTGTTGCAAAAGGTGGAAGAGGTGGAAGAGGAAATACTCATTTCTGTACTCCTCAGAATCGTGCGCCGCAATACTGTGAACCGGGAGAACCGGGGATTGAAAGGAATTTGCAATTAGAGTTGAAATTGATTGCCGATGTTGGGCTTTTAGGACTTCCAAATGCCGGTAAATCAACATTTATCAGTAGAATGTCTTCTGCTAAACCCAAAATCGCAGATTATCCATTTACAACAATTATTCCGAACCTTGGAGTCGTTAGAAAATCAACAGGCGACGGATATGTAATCGCTGATATTCCGGGGCTTATTGAGGGCGCTTCTGAAGGAATTGGTTTAGGTCACGACTTTTTGCGCCATGTTGAACGTTGTAGATTCTTGCTTCATATCGTTGATGGTACAGAGGAAGACCCAATAAATAATTACAAAATTATTAATAAAGAACTTGAAAAATATTCTGAAAAGTTAGCAAAACTTTTCCAAATTGTTGCAATCAATAAAATTGATGCGATTGAACCTGAAAGGCTTGAAGAATTAAAACATAAATTCCAAAAACTAGGCGTTGAAGTCTTTTGTATTTCCGCTGTTACGGGTGAAAATCTTGAGTTCTTAAAACACGAATTGGAAAATAAGGTTAATACTATCGAAAAACCGACAACAGATGTTGTAGTGGAAGAAGATCTTGAAGCTACCAATAATGATGATGGTTGGTGGGAAGTTCACAAGGTCAATAAAAACACTTACGTTGTTGATGGCGGTAGAATTATCAGAATTTCACAAGTTACTGATTCTAGAAGTACAGAACAAGTTATTCGTCTCCAAAACATAATGATAAGTATGGGTATCATGGACGAATTGAAGCACCAAGGAGTTCAAAATGGTGATACTATCGTAGTTGGAAAACTGGAACTTGAATATTGGGACGACGAAGTTTATAAATAGAGTGTATCTTTTATTTGCCTCTAAACTTTATTATTAAGCTAACAATGCTTCAACTATTTTTGCATTTGTTTTTGCTCTTTGTACATTCAATAAATATTTTTCTACTTGTTTT
>JBNMKP010000281.1:0-2138 GCA_050874405.1 bacterium | reverse complement strand
CATCAAACAATGCTACAAAAAAGGTATTACAGATGTTGAAGCATTGAAAGAAACGGCTTATAAATTCTTAAATGAGCATCACGATTTGGAATATTTGGAATTTATGAACGAAGAAAATCTTGACGAAATGAAAATTGCGGACAATCATACAAGAGTCTTTATTGCTTGTAAAGTTGGTGGCGTTCGTTTGATTGACAATATTTTACTTGGAGAGTAATTTATGAAGAGGTTCGTGATATTCGTAGTTCTCGGATTTTGTACATTGTTACCTGCAAATGCGGTATGGGAAAATGTTACTAATCCTGAACATTCACCAACTAAGGTTTCTATATGGTGTACTCCAAACAGGAAAACTTGTAAAATCGGTACTTTTACTATAAGAACAACTTCTAAAGAACCCTTGTATATTGAAGACAATCTTGTTTGTACTCCCAATAAGAAAATGTGTTCTGATGGAACTAAATCAGTTCGTTCTTCAAAACCGTTATTCTAAACAATAAATCATACAAAACGATTAAAAAATCTGACAAAATGTTCCCATACTTTTGTCGGATTTTTTTATTTGAGAAATCCACCGATTAAATTATTAAAAATTTGACGCTCAGATTAATCAACCATGCGGCTAAAGCATGATTTAGAGCATGATTGAGAGATTTTGTAAATCTAAAGATTTAGATAACTCATTCAACCTTGCCGGCATGATTTATCAATCAGTGCATGGATTTAAAAACCCTCTAAAAAGATTAGTATATAAAGTGTAGAGAACATAAAACAAATACAAACCACGGGGGAATAAATGATGAGAGATTTTAACAAGAAGTTGAGAGTGTTGCTAATTGATGATAACGCAAATCACTTGAGAGGTATTAAAGAATTAATCAACCTTGAAAGCAGTTACGAAGTTGTTGGTACAACTACAAGTGCTAATCTAGGTATTAATTTGATTAAAAAATATCACCCAGATGTTGTTTTGATGGATATCAATATGCCGGAAAAAGATGGATTACAAACAATTCAATCAATCAACAAGTTAGGTCTTTCAACAAAAGTTATCGCATTGAGCGGATATGATGATTCTGATTTGATTTATAGAGCAATGAAGTTAGGCGCTAAAGGTTATGTATTAAAAACTATGTCTTCTGTTAAATTGATTGATGCAATTGAAGAAGTTGCATCTGGGAAAATTTATCTACCATCAGTTTTATCTACAAGATTTTTCGAATACTTCCAAACAACTGCAAAAGAAGAAGCAAAGGTTTCAGAAGGCGAAAACTTACTTGCAAGTTTAACAATGAGAGAAAATGAAGTTCTTGAACTTTTAACCGAAGGTATTAACTACAAGAGTATTGCAGGAAAACTAATTATTTCCGAAACTACAGTTAAAACACACGTAAATAATATTTTCCAAAAGTTACAAGTTAACGACAGAACTAATGCAGTGTTATATGCGCTTAGCCACGGTTTCAAACCAAGTAAATCAGCTGCTATGACAACTGTTTAATCAAAAATTTTGACACAATACTTTCTATATAAGGGTTCTGAGTTAAGCAAAGAACCCTTTATTTTTTAACTGCAAAGGACAAAAATGACAGAACAATTAACACCGGAAACTCTCAATCAACAAATCAGATGTGTATCGCACGAAATTAGAAATCATTTATCTATCTGTGATATGTATTCACAAATTATTAGAAAAAATCTAGAAAAATCTCAAATAGAAAATCCCTCAATCGAAAACGCAATTGATTGCATTCAAAATTCGTTAAAAATAATTGGCGCAAATTTGTTGGATTTAAAATCATTGAACAATAATACTCCTCGAATTTTTGACTTTGAAAGTCTTGTAAATAAAGCTATAGACTTATCAAGAGCCTATACAACAGAAAAAGATATTAAATTTAATATCTTTATTAAAAATAGTGCAGATATTCAAGTTGATGAAAACAAATTTCTTGCTTGCATTGTAAATATCATAAAAAATGGTATTGAAGCTATTGAAACCTGCGGAGAAATTGAAATCCTAGCAGAGGTCAAAAATGATTATGCTATTTTAAAGATTTCAAATAATGGGAAACCAATTCCCAAAGATAAACAAAAGAATATTTTTAATTCTGGTTATACAACCAAAAAGACAGGTT
>JBNMKP010000280.1:0-2139 GCA_050874405.1 bacterium | reverse complement strand
ATCAATTCCATTTTCATCAAGTTCAGCTTTCGCAAGATATTCAGCATTACCACCTAAAAGAATATCTGTACCACGACCTGCCATATTAGTTGCAATAGTAACTGCACCATATCTACCGGCTTGGGCAATAATATGTGCTTCTTTTTCGTGGTGTTTTGCGTTCAATACATTGTGTTTAATTCCTCTTTGTCTAAGTAGAGCTGAAACATATTCAGATTTTTCAATACTGATTGTACCAACCAAAACAGGTCGCCCGAGTTTGTGTTGAGCTAAAATATCATCTACAACAGCTAAATATTTTTGGACCTCTGATTTATAAATTACATCAGGATAATTCACTCTGATATCCGGTTTATTTGTCGGAATTGTTGTAACTTCAAGATTATAAATCTTACCAAATTCTGCTACCTCAGTCATTGCTGTACCTGTCATGCCGGAAAGTTTAGGGTATAATCTGAACAAGTTTTGGAATGTGATACTTGCCAAAGTTTGAGTTTCGTCTTGAATTTCTACACCCTCTTTAGCTTCAACCGCTTGGTGAAGCCCGTCTGACCAACGTCTACCTTCCATCAAACGTCCGGTGAATTCGTCAACAATCATAACTTCACCATTTTTTACAACGTAATCGGTATCTCTAACGAATAATTCTTTTGCTTTCAAGGCTTGCAACAAGTGATGCGCATATTGAGTATGAACACCAAACAAGTCTTTTATGCCGATTAAATCCTGTGCATGGTCAATGCCCTCTTCTGTCAAGATAACATTTTTATTTTTTTCATCTACTGTATAATCAACATCTTTTTGAAGTTGAGGTGCAATTTTTGCCATAAGTTGATAAGTTTCAGCAGATTGAGCCAAACGTCCGCTGATAATCAACGGTGTTCTTGCCTCATCAATCAAAATACTATCAACTTCATCAATCATTGCATAATTGAAAGGTCTTTGGACAAGCATTTCAACACTGCTTGCCATGTTATCTCTCAAATAATCAAAACCAAATTCGTTGTTTGTACCATAAGTGATATCACATTGATATGCGTGTTTTTTGTTTTCAAAATTTCTTGCGCCCTCTCCATTTGAAAGAACAACACCAACGGTTAAACCCAAAAATTTGTAGATTTTTCCCATCCATTCGCTATCACGTTTTGCCAAATAATCGTTTACCGTAATTACGTGAACACCTTTACCGGTCAAAGCATTAAGGTAAGCAGGCAAAGTTGCAACCAAAGTTTTACCCTCACCGGTTCTCATCTCTGCAATATGACCATTATGCAAGAAATATCCACCAATCAACTGAACATCAAAATGTCGCATATTCAAAACACGTTTACCGGCTTCTCTAACAGTTGCAAAAGCTTCCGGTAAAAGCTTGTCTAATGCTGCTTTTTCAAGTTTTAAATCTTCTTTAAAATTCTTAGATGTCGGACGTTGAGCCAAAATATCTTTGAATTCTTGAGTCTTTGCTCGCAATTCATCATCTGTTAATTTTGCAAATTCAGGTTCTAATGCATTTATATGTTCGACAATCCCCATCATAGATTTAACTTTTTTCTCGTTAGGATCGCCTAAAAGCTTTACTAGCCAATTCATTATTAATATACCTCTCCAAGTTTGTAATTACTTACTAAAAGTTTAGCATAAACATAACAATATAACTTAATCTTAATGAAAAATTAAGGTTTGAGGCTCATTTCAGAGTTTTTACAATTGAAAAATTACATATCTAATGCGATATCAAGAGTTGGAGCTTTAGCAACAATTGCACTAGATGAAATTATATCAACACCACATTCCGCAATTGCACGGACTGTTTCTAATCTAACATTTCCACTTGCTTCTACAATCGCTTTATGGTCAATCAATTTCACTGCCGTTTTCATTGTATCTAAATCCATATTATCTAACATAATAATATCAACACCCAACGGCAAAGCTTCTTTTACTTGATCTAAAGTATCACATCCAAGCTCAACTTTATGTGCATGAGATAGATTAGCTTTAACCATTTTAACAGCATTTGTAACGGAACCTGCAACTTGAATATGATTATCTTTAATCATTGCGCAATCTGATAAATTGAATCTATGCAAAGCACCACCACCAACTTTTACGGAATATTTTTCAAATGCTCTAAAGTTT
>JBNMKP010000279.1:0-2166 GCA_050874405.1 bacterium | reverse complement strand
GAAAATTGGAAAGCCATTTGACAATTCTTGGTACAATTGGTGGTGTTGCACCGTTCTTAGGTTTGTTCGGTACAGTTGTAAGAATTTTGCTTATCTTCGTTGATATGCCAAACTTGGGCGCTAACTCCGGAGCTATCGCATCAGGTATCGGTTCAGCATTGATTGCTACAGCATTCGGTCTTGGTGTTGCGATTGTTGCAGTTGTATTCTACAACTCATTCCAATCAATTGTTAAACACTACGAAGATGATTTCCAATTAATCAAATTGTTATTCTTGAGCTTTGTTGACTCAGACGATAATGAACCTCAACCAGCTTCAAAATATTCATCTTCAAAAATCAATTTATAGTAAGGTATAAAAATGGCATTTTCATCAAATAAAAAACAAAAACTTTTTACAGAAATAAATATCACACCATTAACAGATATTTTCCTAGTTCTGTTGATTATCATGATGGTTATAGCTCCGTCATTCAAATCAATGGAAGAAACGGTTGAAGTTCCGGAGGTTAACAACGGAGCAACGATTGAAGATGCAAAAGTTACGGTTTCAATAACAAAAGACGGAAATATGTATGTTAATGATGAACCAATACAAGCCGATGCTTTAACTGATAAATTATTAGCTGCAAAGGGTAATAATGAAAAAGCGGAAGTCGTTGTTAAGGCGGATAAAAATGTAAAAAGTGCAACAATAATGAATGTTATGAATTCTGCACAAGATGCTGAATACAAAAAACTAGTTGTTGCGGGTGAACCATTAAGCGCAAAAGCACAAAAAGACCTTGACAGTAAGAGCAAAGTAAATGTGCCGGAGGGTGAAGAATAATGAAAAAAACATTTAACGAAATCAACATTACACCACTAACAGATATCTTTCTGGTACTTTTAATCATTATGATGGTTGTAGCTCCAATGCTTGACCAACAAGGTATCGGTTTAACAGTTCCTGAAAATGTTGAACAAACTAAAATGGACAAAGAATCAAAGATTTTAACCGTTACTGTCACAAGCAATAACAAGTATTATATCCATAACGTTGAAGTTCCTGCAGATAATCTTGGAAATATTCTAAGTCAAGAAATAAAGAATTATCCGGACGGCTTGCTTATTGAAACAGACGGAAATTCTAACCACGGAACAGTTGTAAAATTGATGGATAAAGCAAGAGAAGTTGGAGTTAATGCAATTTCGCTCGACCAAATCTAAAATAATAAATACATAGTTTAAAAATATAACCCTCGATAATTTATTTTATCGAGGGTTTTGATTTTAGTTATTTACGAAGTTTAAATTATTTAATTTTAACTCTTGGAACAACAGACATTCCTGGAACAATATTATATTTTGTATAGTCCTCATCAAACATAATCTTAACAGGAACTCTTTGAACAATTTTTACATAACTACCAACGGCATTTTCAGGAGGGAATAAACTTGATTTAGCACCTGTTGCTCTTTGAATACTATCAACATGCGCTTTGAATTTCTTCCCTGGGTAAGTATCAACAGAAATCCAAGCTCTTTGTCCTGGGTGCATGTGAGTCAACTGACCCTCTTTATAATTTGCAACAACCCAAATTTGTTCTGGAACAACAGACAATAGTGGTTGACCAACCTGTACATAGTTTCCTTGTTCAACACTTCTTGCTGAAATTTTTCCATTTGATGGTGCGTAAATTTTTGTATAGCTTAAGTTCAATTTAGCTTGCTCAACTTCGGCTTCCAATCTTTGAATTTCGGCTTGAACAGATTGAGTTTTAGCAATTGATGATTCAAGCTCGGATTTCATTGCTTTTGAACGATTTGAAGCAGACTGATAATTTGCATTTGAAACATCTAAATCTTTAGAACTTCTATCGTAGTCTTGTTTAGATACCACACCGGTTTTGTACATTTCGTTATATCTTTTATAATCCTTTTGAGCAAAATCAAGTTTTGACATTGCAGAAGTTGTATCATCTACAGATTGACTAACATTTGATGCGTTTTTAGAAACATCATGAGTTGAAACATTCAATCTTGCTTTTGCTTCTGCCAATTTTGCCTCTGCTTGTTGCAATTTTACCTTATAATCGTTAGGGTCAATTTCTAAAAGAAGTTCACCTTTTTTAACCTGTTGGTTATCATCAACAAGCAAGTGAATTACAGGACCTGACACCCTT
>JBNMKP010000278.1:0-2180 GCA_050874405.1 bacterium | reverse complement strand
TGTTGTAAAATTCTATGTCTTGGATTAGAGGGAAGTGCAAAAAAAGAACACTGCTCAAAATTTGTAGAAGATGTTTCAGATATTTTGGAAGAATTAGTTAAGGTCAAAGTATAATGTTGAACATTTTAGCCGTATTTTTGGGCGGAGGAATCGGAGCTTGTTTAAGATATTTAACAGAAATTTGTTGCGTTAATTTGTTTAAAATTAATCTTCCAATCGCAACATTTTTGGTAAATATTATTGGTTGTTTTTTAATCGGCTTTTTGTACATTATTTTTGTTGAAAAAATTCAATCGACAAATCCGCTTAAACTTCTTTTAACCGTGGGATTTTGCGGGGGTTTAACAACATTTAGTACTTTTTCAGCAGAATTATTTGAAATGATTCAAAATCAACAATTTTTACATGCTTCACTTTATGCAGTCTTAAGTGTTATAATTGGTTGTGTAGCCGTTTATTTTGGAGGTTCTTGTGCAAGATTTTTATAAGATTGATAAATTAAATTTTCTAACAGCCGGAATGCCACTATCTACCGGCAAAGGTGGATATTCGGAGGCATTAAATATTCTTCAAAGTATGGGGCTTGACGGAATGGAAGTTGAGTTTGTCCATGGTGTAAGAATGACAGATGAAACAAGAAAATTCTTAAAAGAAACTGCAAAAGAAAAGAATTTGATTTTGACTGCGCATGGACCTTTTTATATTAACTTAAACTCAAAAGAAGAAGAAAAAGTTGAAGCAAGTGTACAAAGAATTATTGATACTGCAAATGCCGCAAATGATTTTGGAGGTTACAGTATCACATACCATGCAGCTTTCTATATGGGGAAAGACAAAGAAACTGTTTTTGAACAAGTTAAAACTCAAACTCAAAAAATTATTGAAGTATTGAATAAAAATAATATCAAAATGTGGATTAGACCGGAAACCACAGGTAAAGGCACGCAGTGGGGAGATTACGAAGAAATAATCAAATTATCTAAAGAATTTGAACAAGTTTTGCCTTGTGTTGATTTTTCACACATTCATGCCAGAACAGGTGGGGAATATAATACTTATGACGAATTCTGCAAAATTTTGGATAGAATTGGTACAGAACTTGGTGATTTTGCATTGAATAACTTCCATGCTCACCTTGCAGGAATTGATTACACCGCAAAAGGGGAAAAACGCCACTTAATTTTGGAAGACTCCGATATGAATTACAAAGACCTACTTAAAGCAATGAAAGAATTCGGAGTAAAAGGTGCTTTGGTATGCGAAAGCCCTAATATTGAAACCGATACTAAGATTTTAAAAGATTATTATGAAAGTTTATAAAGATAATTTATGCTCTGCCGTACATATCTTCATAGCGAATAATATCGTCTTCAGATAGGATATCCCCTTTTTGCACTTCAATAATTTCCAAATCTTCATCATACGGATTTTGTAAAGAGTGAATTTCTTTAACCGCAATATCAATACTATGCCCAGGAGAAAGAATACTATCTTTACCCTCCAAAACAACTTTTGCAGTCCCCGTTAATACAACCCAATGTTCACTTCTATGGTTATGTGATTGAACAGATAATTTTTGCCCCGGATTTACATGAATAATTTTGGAAATAAAACCTTTACCCTCAGCAATAACTGTGTAAAATCCCCAAGGGCGATAAACTGTTTTATGAACCTTTTGGGTTCCATCATGTTGTTGTTTTAATGTTTCATAAATTTGTTTTACATCTTGTGTTTTATCTTTTTTACAAGCCAAAATTGCATCTTCTGTTTCAATAACTACAGTATCTTCAAGCCCAATTGTCGCAACTAATTTTGAAGAAGCATAAACAAAAGAATTTTTTGAACCTCTATCTAATACATGTCCGACAAACACATTGTTATTTTCATCTTTTGGGCTAACTTCGTAAATTGATTGCCAAGAACCTAAATCTTCCCAATCAGATTCAAGTTCAACCATAGCAAGATTTTTACTCTTTTCCATTACCGCATAATCAATTGAGATATTTGGCATTTTATCAAATTCAATATATGAAATAGATTTATCAGAACAGTTAATCTTTTCTATAATTTCTGAAATTTGAGGACAATATTCTTTAACTTCTTTCATCAAAGTAGAAATTTTAAACATAAAAATTCCACTATTCCAAAAATAATTACCACTATTCAAATACTCTTGCGCA
>JBNMKP010000277.1:0-2211 GCA_050874405.1 bacterium | reverse complement strand
GATAGTTCTAAATTCCCAGCTTATGCTAAAAAATATTCAGAAGATACAGAATCTGCAAAACAAGGTGGAGATTTAGGTTTCTTTGCTAAAGACAGAATGGTTCCAGAATCTGCAAAAGCAGCTTTTGAAGCAAAACCAAATACAGTTTCTAATGTTGTTAAAACTCAATTCGGATACCACATTATCTTTGTTACAGATAGACGTGCAGCAGGTGTTATGCCTTATGAAAAAGTTAAATCTGATATCAAAGACTACTTAACAAATGAACAACAAATCAAAGCTCTTGATAACTTGACAGAAGCAGCTAAGAAAAAATCAAAAATTGAATTCTTAGATGACAGATACAATCCAGAAACAATCAGCAAAAAATTACACAAACAAGTAAATGATATTTCAAACGGTGCAGCTGATAAACTTCAAAAAAATAAAAAAGCTAAATAGTTTTTATAATTAAAATAAAAAAGGCTCTTTGAATAATTCAGAGAGTCTTTTTTTATGAAAAAAATATCAAAAAAAAAGAACCCTTATTTTAATAAGAGTTCTCCTACTACAATCTAGCCTTTTACTTAAATTTTTACATTTTGACTTTCGTAATTTATACCCATTTCTTTTAATGTTCTAATAAAATTTTGAGCACAAATTCTTTGAGCTTCCGGCGGAACAATTCTCAAAATTTCAACTGTTCTGGAAATAACTGGGTCTTTGTCATACCAACGGTTATTTGCATTCACCGGTTTTACCATTGCGTAAAATTTATCTATTGTTTCTTTTGAAACTTTTTCTTCGATTTTCTTTAAGAAAATTTCTGCCTGAGCATGTAATTCAGTTTGATAATTTCTTAAAAGTTCAATTACTTCTAATAATAATGGGTCATGATCATACCAACGTTTATAAGTAGGACTCATTATGTGTACCCTCCGTTAGGTTAATTTGGGAATCATCATTTCTACGTTCAATTTTCCCTCCTAACAATCTTAGCTTAGTTTCAAAATTTTCGTATCCTCTATCTATATGATGTAGTTTTTCGACAATAGAATTACCGTCAGCCATTAAAGCAGCAACAACTAACGAAGCACCGGCTCTCAAATCACTTGCGGTTAATGTTGCACCGGTTAATTTTTTAACACCTTTAACTATTGCGTGATTTCTGTCTTGGTGAATATCTGCACCCATTCTGTTCAAATCAGGAACTTGCATAAATCTGTTTTCGTACAAACTTTCTGTGATAATACCAACACCGTTTGCAGTTGTTAAAAGAGTCATTGCCATAGACTGTAAATCTGTAGGAAATCCCGGGTAAGGTTGAGTTACAAAATTAATTGAATTCAATCTGTTTTTACAGCTAACTTCCATAGATGTTGGATCCAGAAGTTTAATATTTGCACCCATTTTTAACAATTTATCAGTAAAGAATGTCAAATGTGCAGGATATATATTTTTAATAATACCTTTACCTTTAGTAGCAATAATTGCTGTCATATAAGTACCTGCTTCAATTCTATCAGGAATTGTTGTGTATTCAATCGGGTGTAAATCACTTTGTTTAACACCGTTAATAACGATTTCAGAAGTACCTGCACCTTGAATATCTGCACCCATAGTGTTCAAGAAGTTTGCTAAATCTACAATTTCAGGTTCTTGGGCAGCATTTTGAATTCTTGAAGAACCCTCTGCCAAAACTGATGCCAACATAATATTTTCTGTTGCACCAACAGATGGCAAGTCTAAACAAACTTCAGCACCAACAAGTTTTGGAGCTTTTGCATGAACATAACCGTTTTCAATTTTGATTTTTGCTCCCAAAGCTTCAAGACCACGGATATGAAAATCAACTCTTCTTTCACCAATTGCACAACCACCCGGTAATGCAACTTTTGCTTCCTTACATCTTGAAACTAATGCACCTAAAACAATAAATGATGCTCTCATTTTACTTACAAGTTCATAAGTCGCTGTAACACTTGTTAAGTTTGATGCATCAATTTTTACTGATTTTTCTTTTTTATCATATTGTGTTTTTGCACCCAATTGCTCAATTACACTAAGCATAATATCTACGTCTGTCAAATCAGGCACATTATAAATCTTTGATTCGCCTTTTGCGAGTAATGCTGCAGCCATCAATTTTAGAACTGAATTTTTAGCTCCACCAATTGATACTTCGCCTTTTAATGGGGTACCGCCTTTTATATAATATCTTTCTACCAATTT
>JBNMKP010000276.1:0-2256 GCA_050874405.1 bacterium | reverse complement strand
GTATTCCACATAAATTTGAACGGTGCAATTACAAAGTTAACAAAAGGTTTAACATTCAAATCAATATGTTTGCCAAAGAAATTGATAGGAAGAGTTCTATCTCTTGAACCCAAATCAATAATTTCTTTACCGTTTACTGTTTTAGCTGCTGAATGTCCAACTTTTTCGTACATCGCAGCAAATCTTTCATCATATCCTTTCAAGACTTCGATTACAGAATCAAATTTTGATTTATCAACTTGGTAAGGAACAGATGTTAGAGATTTATATAAATCAGTGAATGGTTTATACAAAACTTTGCTTTCAAATGTTTTAACTGCATTATCGACATCTAGGTTTTTAATTCCTAATTTTTCAAATTTTTCAGCATTATTAACTTTCATATTTTCAAAATATTTCAATGCTGCATTTTTAATCATCGGGAAATTTTTAAACCCTTTAATTCCGTAACCTGCAGCCAAAATCACAGCAGAAGCCTTCATTACAGTATCAAATGAAAGTAATGGTTTTTGTTGTTCTTTTGCTTTTACATCTGCAACTGGTGTTTGTTGAGGATTACCGGTTGAAGAAATTTCTTTTTTATTAGCGACTTCCGGTTTAATATTAGCTTCCGGTGCATGATTTTTTTCGTTAATTTCTCTTGCTTTTTCCGGAGTTAATCTTGTAATAAATTTACCGTTTGACAAACGAGAAAACATTTCTGTAACAAGAACCGTAATACCTGTTGTTAATACAATACCAGCTTTTGATTTGTTGATGAATTTTTGGAATGCGCCCATTGTAATTAATGTCAAATAACCGCTTGTCAAAATTCTACTTGTTTCTTGTTTAAATCTTATTTTTCTTTCGTGGTCGGCAGCTTTAGGGTCATCGTCCATCATTCTTGACAAGTTGTAAGCATCATTAGCCAAGAATATTGCAGGAGGTAAACCTGAAACTAATCTGTTCAAAGCTCTTTCGTGTTTAGTATCATAGTTGCCTGAACGAGGGTCGAATTGTTTTAAGAAAGTTTGGAAAAGATTTGATTCCATTTTAGATTCAGCAATAGTTTTTGCTTTTGCCAATTCTTCTTGTGTTAAATCTTTAATATCTTTACCTAACTCTTTTGCCAAGTTTTTCTTAGCTTCATCAAGTTTCATATCTTGATAAGTAATCAAACCTGTAAGAGAATTTATTTTAGAATCAATTTTTGAACGTTGTCTTATATTTTTAAAGAATGGTTTTTGTAAAGTTTCGGCAGACCAATTTTTTAGCCCCGGAACTTTTCCCAACAATTCAACAGTACCATTTAGCATATCTCCAGGGAGGATTTTAAACGGGTAAATAATACCGTCCCAAGCTAAGTGAGGAATTGTCTTTTTGCTAATAATGATATTATCTGGATTATTTGGATCAATTGAAATTAAGTTATGTGCTCTTGATTTATTTGTTACTGTAATATCGTCAAGAAGTTCTCTTCCCATTTTGCCTAAATAAGTATCAGCGAATTTTACAAAATCAGCTTTGCTATAAACTTTATCAAGCGGTTTATATAATCCTAAAGAGAGACCTTTAAAACTCAAATCTGAAGAATTTGGATTTAAAGGTCTCTTAATATCGTGTTTATTATTTTGTGAATAGGAAGCTGATGAGGAGAGAGTAGTACCAGAATTAGGTGACATGTACTCCTGCTTGTATCGTTGCTTGTCTATTCGAAATTTTGTTGCATTATTTACTAACATTTCACACACCCGTTTTTCATGTATTTTCATTCATACTAAAACAAAACGCAAGGAAAATTTGCTAAAATTTTACGTATTTTAACAATTTGAAACACTGAAAAATAATAAAAAATCCATGAACACTTATATACAACAAAATCCGCCTCTTTGCCTATTTTACAAACCTTAAATTTTAGTGTATAATCAAGGCTAAGAGAAGTTTTATGTTAAAAACAGATAACAAAACAGATGTAATAGTTGTTGGTGCAGGTCCTAGTGGTATAGCCTGTGCAATTACACTTGCTCGTGCAGGCAAAGAGGTTGTACTGATTGAACGTGGCCTCTTTGCAGGGAGCAAAAATGTTTTTGGTGGAGCAATTTATACTCAACCGACAAAAGAAATTTTCCCTAGTTTTGAAACAGAAGCGCCAATCGAAAGACGCAATATTGAACATAACTTCATGATTTTAGGAGAAAAAGATTCTACAACCATTACATATAGAAAAGATGACAATTCAAGCTATTCCGTAATCCGTGGGAAATTTGACCGCTGGGC
>JBNMKP010000275.1:0-2271 GCA_050874405.1 bacterium | reverse complement strand
CGACGTCACTCCGTTTTAATTCTTGCACTCCTTGTAAATTATCTTTCCTCGTAATGACATGTCTTTTTATGTCATTACGAACGGGTATATAGTCATTTTTTTGTTGAAATTAAAAAATAGTCACTAGTGTAGTAATCCATATCACTAGGATAATTAATGATTCTGTCATTCTGAGCGAATGCGAAGAATCTCATAAAATAGAAAAATCGAGACTTCGGCTAAAGCCTCAGTATGACGTATTACAAAACAGGAAAGCGAGGTAAAACCCCGCTTTCCTAAATTTTTAAACCTAAAATCCTGTAACATCTTTAATTTTGTAAGATGCAACATTATCTTCCATTATGACTGCTTTAAATTTCCATTTCCCATTTGGTTCAAAATTATTGATATTATCTAAAGTACTATCCACTAAACTACCCTCAGAATCATACAAATTGATTTCAACCTGAGCATAGCCAATAGTTCTATTCGTGTTATTTACAACAGTACCGCAAACCATCTTACTGCCAAATTCATCTGAACATGAATGGTGCTCAATCACTTCTAAATCCGGTTTATTTACGTGTTGTTCAATTGGCTTTTGTTCTTCTGTTGTTGCAGTAGATTCTGCAGTAGCTACCGGTTTTGAACTTGTATCGGTATTATTAAAACCCTCTACAAAATTTTTCATATTGAACAAGCACAACAATATTGCAATAATAAGCAATGGCACACCCAACGCTGGACTATAACCCGCAAGGTTATTCCCTAACTTATCCTTATATTTGTTTATACCAATAGCAATTACATCAATTAATGACCAAATTCCTAAACCTCCAAGAGTTAACAACTGAGCAATACCAACCCCAATATAGCCGGTATAAAATCTATGAACTCCGAAAAATCCGAAGAAAAATGCTAATAAAGCTGTTGTTTTAAAAGATTTTGCCTTGGTTGTTTTGTTTAGCCATTCACCACAATACTTACACTTTTGAGCATTTGCTGCAATTTTTTCGCCACAAAACGGACAAGACTTTGTCGCAATCTCCGTTTTAATTTGATTTTCCATACTTTTTCTGTTTCCTTTCTTTTTATTTAACTAAAAACCAAATTCCAACATTCTAACCATAAATACAGAAGACTTTTTTCACAAAAATTCTCATAACTCTTTATTTAGAACATATTTTTTTTAAATATACCATATTTAAAATAGTATTACAACATTAAATACAGAAATATCATCTATTTAGATGTCTTTAATACGGTTTATAAGTTTTAAGTATCTTATTATCCTCATAATGAGGTGGCTATGAATATCAAAAAAGAATTTGGGCTTAGAATAAAAGAAGTAAGAAATAAAAAAGGAATAACACAATACCAATTGGCAGAATTAGTTGGGATTGACCCAAAACACATGAGCCATATTGAAACAGGGAGAAGTTTTCCAAAAGCTGATCTTATTGAAAAATTTGCAAAAGCTCTTGACATTGAATATTCAGAATTATTTAACACAGAACACTTGCAAGAAAGAAAAGTTATCTTAAATAAAATTAACCACTATCTTGAAAATGCGACCGATAAGGATTTAAAAATAATTTATAAAATAATCTCTGGGTACATGAATTAATTTAAATTTATGTTAGAATTCGAATATGAGAAAATGTAAGAGTTTTTTGCCAAGCATAGATGAAAACTCGCAAATCCTTGTACTTGGGTCTATGCCTGGGGTTAAATCATTAGATGAACAACAATATTATGCTCACCCGCAAAACAGATTTTGGAAGTTAATGGGAATAATTTGCAACTGCAAAAATTTGCACAATCAAAAATATAAAGCTAAATTACAAGTTCTATTAGATAATAAAATTGCACTTTGGGACGTTATACAATCTTGCAATCGTGATGGGAGCTTAGACTCTAATATCCAAAATGAAAAACCTAATAATATCCCCAAATTACTAAACAAATACAAAAATATCAAAATAATCTGTTTAAACGGAAATAAATCGTTTTCAGCATTCAAAAAACATTTTCCAAAACTCCTTGAAAAATACAATTGCTACAAACTACCATCAACCAGTCCTGCCAATGCAAGATTCAGACTAGAAGATTTGTACAAAGAATGGGACAATGCATTAAAAGTTCTTTAAATACATCGTTTTTAGTTAATATAAATTATTTCCTTAACTTGATACTAAGCTTTTCCAAATTTTTAAGGAATTGTGAATCAAATGCTTTATTCCAACCCATTTTTACCTTATCATTTTCGGTAAGATTTTCATATAAAATTTG
>JBNMKP010000274.1:0-2284 GCA_050874405.1 bacterium | reverse complement strand
GGGCAGGGTGAGGGTTGTAAAGAAACTTGCTTTTACTTTAGCGGAAACCTTAATCACCCTTGGTATTATTGGTATAGTTGCAGCGATGAAGATTCCGAATTTGATAACAACACATCAAAAGAAAGTTACTGTTACAAGGTTACAAAAGAGTATTTCTGTTTTAAATCAAGCCTACAAACTTTCTGTAGCAGAACAGGGACAACCGGAGGTTGATGATATTTTGAATATGGATATTGAAGATTATTTTGATAAATATTGGGCGCCATATTTAAAACATGCAACATATTGTGAAACACCAATGGATTGTGGATACAAAAGTAGATCTTTTGAACGTCCAAATGGGGATACAGATAATTACCAGATGACCAAGAATGCGAATTTTACTTTTTTAACAAGTGATGGAATGGTTTATTCTATACAGATTCGTGGATACTGGGACGGTTATCCGTATTTTAATGGAACTGTTGGAACTAATGGTTCTCTTTCTATTATTGTTGATGTAAATGGTCCAAAAGGTCCTAATGTTTTTGGTAAAGATGTGTTTTATCTAGTAGGTTCTAATTTTGAGGATATCGGAATTCAACCTTATGGGTATGAAAAAACAAATGAAGAAATTAACGAAGATTGTAGCAAAAGTAAAGATGGTACAGGGCGTTATTGTGCAGAAAAAATTAAACGTGCCGGTTGGCAAATTGATAAAAGTTATCCGTGGTAAAATTTTACCCCTCCTCGAAATCAAAGATTTCGGTCCTCCCGCAAGTGGAGGACATGATTACTATAATAGAACTTTTCACTAAATACATGTCATTACGAGGAAAGATAATTTACAAGAAGTGCAAGAATCAAAACAGAGTGACGTCGTAATCTTGAACACTAGTGGAACCCTCACCCCAACCCTCTCCCTTTACAAAGGGCGAGGGAGAAAATTAAATAAATGTGAGTACATCTAGCTTTATCCCCCTCCTTGAAATCAAAGATTTCGGTCCTCCCGCAAGGGGTGGACATGATTACTATAATAGAACTTTTCACTAAATACATGTCATTACGAGGAAAGATAATGTACAAGAAGTACAAGAATCAAAACAGAGTGACGTCGTAATCTTGAACACGGAAATCCAATGTTACCCTGAACTAGTTTCAGGGTCTCAAATGTTAAGGAGATTCCGAAACGAGTTCGGAATGACAATTAATAATTTCACAAGTGCACAAGATTACGACGTCGCTCCGTATAATAAACTGTGCACAGAGAAAAACAATTCTCCTCGTAATGACAAAGAGCTTAGTTCCCTCTCCCTTAGAATAAGGGAGAGGGAGTAAAGTTTAGGAAATTCCGAAATCTGTCTTGGATTATTGGCAGGTCGGTCGGCTCAACGCAGACTTCCCTAGGACGAGTTTCGCTATCGCTCCACTCTTGCCAAAATCCGCAATTCAGAATGACAATTAATATAGTCCAAATGACAAAAAGGATAATTAAAACGTAAAGAACTTATTCACTTATTACCCTTTTCCTTATTCCCTCAATTAATAACTTTTTACCATTATTGTTAGCAAAGCTACGTACGTAGCGCCTTATTTCTTGTACCAAATCAAGTCTTTAATAACTTCGCTTGCGATAATCAAGCCGACTACAGGTGGTACAAATGCATTGCTCCCCGGAATTTGGTGTTTAACGGTGCATTTTCTTGTCCCAGGAGGACAAACACAATGTGCTCTACAGCTTATTGACATGTCTTCAATTGGTGTAATTGGTGTTTCTTTTGAATAAACAACTTTTACCCCCTTAATTTTGCGTTTTCGAAGTTCTGTTCTAATTACTCTTGCAAGTGGACAAACAGAGGTTTCTGAAATATCTGCGATTTCAAATCTTGTCGGATCCATTTTGTTTCCGGCTCCCATTGCACAAATTATTGGAACATTATTTGCTTTCGCTTTTTCAATAAGAGATAATTTCCCTACAACGGTGTCGATTGCATCTATTACGTAATCATATTGGCTAAAGTCAAATTCTGATTCCGTTTGTGGAGTATAAAAAGTTTGATAAGTGTTTACAATCGCATCTGGATTGATATCTAAAATTCGCTCTTTTGCAACTTCAACTTTATATTTTCCAACAGTTTTTCTTGTTGCATATAATTGACGGTTGAGATTTGTTATACAAACTTTATCATCATCAATAATGTCAATTGTGCCAAGTCCACTTCTAACAAGAGCTTCTACTGCATAAGCTCCGACTCCGCCAATTCCAAATACTGCAACTCTTGATTTTGATAATTTCTCTATTCCG
>JBNMKP010000273.1:0-2317 GCA_050874405.1 bacterium | reverse complement strand
CTTTGTTTACTGCGCCTCGCATTAAACGTGACTCCGAGCCTGCCGACTGGTCCTGCTGACAGCCTATCACTTCGGCAGGCTGCTCCGCACTCTGCTCGGCTTGTGTAATGACATGTAGGTTATAACCGTGTAAAATGTTAGAATTTGATTCTTCATCAAATAAACGGTTAAATTTATTTCTTAATCCTTTGCAAACCTTTGCTATTAAGCTATTATGGGTTACCCCCCCCCCCGAAAGCCGCTCTATGATTGCGTTTTAACATTATTTGCCCTTTCTTTTTGTTTTTATTTTAGGAGATTCTGAACCACCAAGTAGGAACAGAATTGAAGTATTTTTATTATATCATTTTTTTCTAAGCTTTTCAATCTTTCAAAAATAATAAAACAGAGAAACAATGCCATTCGCACTATTCCTCTGTTTCTTAATATATGAATCTATTAAATTCTACACTGCAAATCTGAAGTGAACAAGGTCACCATCTTGCACAACGTAATCTTTTCCCTCTAATCTTGTCACACCTTTTTCTTTGCAAGCATTGTATGAGCCAAGTTCTACAAAGTCTTTATACGGTGTGATTTCTGCCCTGATAAATCCTTTTTCAAAATCTGTATGGATTACACCTGCAGCTTGTGGAGCTTTCGTTCCGGCAGTGATTGTCCAAGCTCGAACTTCTTTTTCGCCCGCAGTAATGAAAGTTCTAAGTTTCAAAAGATTATAAACAGATTTAATCATTCTATTTATACCACTATCTTCAATACCTAGTTCTTTCAAGTATTCTTCGGCTTCTTCTTTACCCAAATCAGCCAATTCTTCTTCAATCTTTGCAGTAATTACAACCATTTCAGCACCATGGCTTTTTGCATATTCTTCAACTTTTCTTGTGTAATCATTTCCATCTTTCAAATCAAATTCAGAAACATTCGCACAATAAATTACCGGTTTTGTAGAAAGTAAATTTAACATTTTAACAACCGGAATTTCATCTTCATTAAAGTGCTTTGAAATATCAATAAACGTACATTCAGAAAGTAAATCTGAAAGTTTTTTCAATACTTGATCTTCCAAAACAGCGTCTTTATCTCCGGATTTAACGACTTTTGCAATTCTTGCCTGACGTCTTTCAACTGATGCCATATCTGCAAGTGCAAGCTCAGTGTTAATTGTTTCAATATCGCTTATAGGGTCAACTTTTCCTGCAACGTGAATAGTGTTTTCATCATCAAAGCATCTAACAACTTGAATAATAGCGTCAACTTCTCTAATGTTTTGTAAAAATTGGTTTCCTAACCCTTCACCTTTACTTGCACCTTTAACAAGACCTGCAATGTCCACAAATTCAATTGCTGTTGGAATAATTGTTTCGGTTTTGCAAAGTTTTGCAAGGATTGGTAATCTTTCGTCCGGAACATCTACAACACCGATGTTCGGTTCAATTGTACAAAACGGATAATTTGCGCTCTGTGCGTTACGTGCATTTGTCAATGCGTTAAATAATGTTGATTTCCCTACGTTAGGAAGTCCTACGATACCTGTTCTAAGCATTTATATTTCAACCTCTTTTTAGCTAATTCTTTACTTTAATTCTACCCCAAACCAATATCAAGTTATAGACATTTCTTCTTTTATGAAGTTTTATTACATTTTCATCTATATTATTAAAATCGGCTAAAATATAGTAAATTTGGTAGATTTCACCAGATGAATAAAAATTATTTTAATTTTATATTAAAAATATATACAAAATCTACTCAAAAAAAGCAATTTTTTAATTTCAAAATACTTTATATAAGGGTAAGGGAAATTTAAGAGAACAGGGAAAAATAAAATGAGAAAAGATGGATTTATCACAGTAAGAGAATATGTTGAAGACTTAAAAGTTAATGGTTATGACAATAACGGTCCAATGATGAGTGCTCAAGATTATGCAAAAAGCTTGAGAGAACAATGTGACAAATACCAATCTCAATCACTTATTACTGTTGAAGATTATGTTAAATCTTTAGATGGCAGAAGATATCAAACACCTGTTGAATTAGATATTGAATCACAAGTTGAAAAATCTTTAACTTCAAAAAAAGCTGAATTAAATGCTAAAATTGTTGAAGATTTATTAGCTTAATAAAAGATGTATAATGCAATCCTGAAAGGAAGCGGTCATTTTGACCGGGTCTTTTACTATATTAAGAAATATTACAGAATATATAACTTTTAAATACGCAATAAGCAATTTTTAAATCAAAAAATACTTTATATAAATGTAAGGGAAATTTAAGAGAACAGGGAAAAATAAAATGAGAAAAGATGGATTTATCACAG
>JBNMKP010000272.1:0-2340 GCA_050874405.1 bacterium | reverse complement strand
TTATTTCTACCAGTATTTTTTGCTTGATAAAGAGCTTTGTCTGCTTTTTTGAGCAAGTCTTCATCTTTATCACTATCTTTAATTTCGTAAACACCTAAGCTAAGTGTAACTTTTATGGTTTTAACTTCGCTTTCGGGATTTATTTTTGAAATATCTATAACTTTATTTTCAATTGATTTTCTAAGTCTTTCTGCAACCATTTGTGCTTCATTGATTTTTGTAAAAGGAAGAAGTATTGAAAACTCTTCTCCTCCGTATCTTCCGGCGATATCGTATTCACGAAGTTGCCCTCTTATTACTTTGGCAATTGTTTTTAATACCAAATCTCCAACTGCGTGTCCATAAGTATCATTAACACTTTTGAAAAAGTCTATATCAGTCATGATTCCGCACAACGGAGCTTTTTGACGTTTAGCATTTGCAACTTCTTGCTTGATACGTTCTTCAAGTTGTCTTCTGTTATAAAAACCAGTCAAAGCATCAAGTGTTGCGTGTTTCAAAATTTCTGCATATACATTTGCTCTATTTATGGTTGTTCCGATTTGCACAGACAATTGATTTAGGTAATCAATGTCTTTTTCTGTTATTTCTTCATTGGTACTTTTCGCAACCAGAACTCCGGAAATCTTTGATTCACTCTTTAGTGGAATTGCGTAAGTCATTTTGTCATCGGTTAATGTCTTATCGCTGATGTCTTCGACCATTTTAAGAATTTTCTTGTCATTGCAAGCACTAGGCCAAGCAAGGGCATTCAAGCCAAGATTTTCTTCCGTAATAAAAATATAAATAAGATAATCCATGAAGAATTTATCTAACATTTCTCCAATAATCGGGATTACATAATTGAGTTCGTATTGTGTTTCAATAATTTTTGCAATGTTTTTCATTGTTTCGTGAAAATCAATGTTTTTTTGCATTTTTTCACTCATTACAATATTTTGAATTTTCAAGGAAATAAAGGGTGCTGCGATTTCTAAAAATCTGTTTAAATCATCTGATTCTTTATCAAATTCCAGAAAACCAATACATTTTTTATGTTTAAACATTGGAAACTTGAAGTCATAATGCTGTTCGAGGGTATCTTTACCCTCAATATTTATAGAAAACTTATCTATGCCCAGATTTTTTGCAAAAAAAGTTCCCAATGAAGCTCTCAGTGTTTTTTCACTGTAACTTTCATTAAGAACTTTTGAAAGTTTTTCTATTTTATCAAGCAAATTTAAACCTCAACCTGATCAGCGATTTCATCTGGAATATCGCAGTTTGCATAAACATTTTGAACATCGTCCAGTTCTTCTAACCTTTCGATTAATCTCATTACAGAAGTTGCTGTTTTAAGGTCAGTAACTTCAATTGTGTTTTGCGGAATTCTTGTAAGTTCTGCGCTAACACTCTTGAACCCTTCCGCTTCCAATCCTTCAACAACTTTTTGGAAATTTTCAACAGAAGTTAGAACTTTATAGCCATCTTCCTCTTCTGTAACATCATCAGCATCAAGATTGATTGCTGCTTCAAATAATTTTTCGAAATCAACAGAAGAATCAAATTCAATACTTCCTTTTCTATCAAACATCCAACTTACGCAGTTTGATTCGCCAAGGTTTCCGTTGAATTTTGTGAAAATACTTCTAACGTCACCTGCTGTTCTGTTTCTGTTATCGGTCATTGCTTCTAGAACAACGGCAACACCGCCTGCTGCATACCCTTCGTAAGTTAGTTCTTCGTAATTGTCTGCAGCTCCTGCGCCGGCTCCTTTATCGATTGCTCTTTTGATGTTATCGTTTGGAAGTCCTGCTGCTTTTGCTTTTTCAATAGCGGTTCTTAAACGGAAATTACCTGCAGGATCAGGTCCGCCAAGTCTTGCTGCTACGATTAATTCTCTTGAATATTTTTGGAATACAACAGCTTTTTGTGAATCTGTTTTTGCTTTTTTATTCTTAATGTTTGCCCATTTTGAGTGTCCTGACATTTTTAACCTCTTTAATTTTTTTTCTAATCCCTATGCCTCTATCCTATCAAAAACTTTTTTCTATTTCAAGATAAAAGTAGGGGCGATTAGATTTTATCCAATCGCCCTTTAAAAGTTATAAAATTAAAAATTAGTTTTCGTAAATCCAACCGTTAGTCAGGTCGATTTTTAGAGGTTGTAACAATCTCATGTTAGCTGTACCCTCGGCAGGAACTTCTAATTTTTCTCCTTTGAATGCCCATCGAACGAATTTCATGAACCAGTTTCTATCTTTTTTGATTTCGGCTGTTGCATTGAAAGTTGTTGTTTGGTCATTTTCAGTTGTGATTAGGCTGTTTTTCAAAACTAAAACACCATTTCTAACGAAGTAT
>JBNMKP010000271.1:0-2343 GCA_050874405.1 bacterium | reverse complement strand
TCATAACTACGTGCGTACCCCATCAATCATTGTAACTACAAATCTCTCCATGGTTGGTAGCATAACTACAGACGTAGTATCTTGACGGATTTTGACATCGTATGGTATAATAGATATATCGGTTAAGGTTCAAGCTCGGGAACAATAAAAGTTCCTAAAGGTTAATCCTTTTGATAGTAAAGCTGTTTGCCGATGTGACGGTTCTTTCTTGTCCGTTTATTTTTTTATTGTTATTTCGAAATTTCAATTATTTTATCTATGACAAATTCTTTATGAAGATTTGTTTATGGTTTGAAAATTATTCTTTTGTATTGTAGAATTACTTTATTCTTACTCTATAAAAGAGTGTGTATCGTAGTTAGACTTGGAGATTAGAAAATATGGAAATACTTGATAAAGCAGATATCGGTGTATTTGGGGGGTCTGGTTTTTACAGTTTCTTGGAAAATATTGAAGAAATTGAAGTTGAAACACCTTATGGCAAAACTAGTGACAGTGTTTTCTTGGGTAAAATCGGAAATCACAGAGTTGCTTTTATGCCTCGCCATGGAAGACACCATTCTATTCCGCCTCATTTAGTTAACTTTAGAGCTAACGTATGGGCTATGAAACATTTAGGTTGTAAGAGAGTTATCTCTCCGTGCGCTGCAGGTAGTTTGCAAAAAGAAGTTAAACCTGGGGATTTCGTAATTTGTGACCAATTTGTTGATTGGACTGATGGCAGAAAAACAACATTCTTTGAAGGACCTGTTGATCAACACCCATCACCTGCGGATACTTATTGCCCAGAATTGAGAAAACTTGCTGTTGATACAGCTAAGAAACTTGGTATTCCTGTTCATGAATCAGGAACTGTTGTTGTTATTAACGGACCAAGATTTTCAACTAAAGCTGAATCAGCATTCTTTACAAAACAAGGTTGGCAAGTTATTAATATGACAGCATTTCCGGAAGCTTATCTTGTTATGGAAATGAATATGTGTCCGTTGAATATTTCATTGATTACTGATTATGATGCAGGCTTGGTTGGAGATGTTCCTCCTGTTTCTCATGATGCAGTTATTGAAGTGTTTAATAATAATTTGGCTAATTTAAAATCTTTATTATTCACTATGATTGAAAATATTCCAGCAGAACAAGCACATTGCGAATGTTCTCATTCAACTAAACTTGATTTATAAGAGGTTATTTTTAATGAAGTTTGGTGCTAAACTTATTATATTTTTAGATAAAATTCTAAATTTGTATTTATATTTTATAATTGGAGCCTGTGTTTTATCATGGGTTCCAAATGTAAATCCTGATTATCCTTTGTTTCATTATTGGTTTGTCGGAGCAGGGTTTTATTTAATTCCACCGATTATGGGGATATCTTTTTCACCTGTAGTGGCAATGCTCGTTGCAGGAATGCTATCAATGGGTTTGAGAAAACTTTATGATAAATTCTACAAAAAAGATGAGCCTAAAATCGTTGTAATGACTCCGGAAGAATTCATGCAAAAAATGAACGAGGAAAAAAGAGAGGACAAGAAAGATGATAGCAATTAAAATTATTCAAGCTATTGCAAATTGCTTTTATATTTATTTAATGATGATATTTGTAAGATGTTTGTTGACTTGGTTTCCTGTCAACTGGGAAAATCCTATTTTAAAAGGGTTGAAAACATCTGTTGATTTATATTTAGATTTATTTAGAAAATTTATTCCCCCATTTGGAATGTTTGATTTGTCACCTATAGTTGCAACTCTTGTTTTGATTGTGTTGAGAAACGTAGTTTTGTATGGTGCAGTATTCTTATTCCAAATCTTCGGAATAATAGGGTAATTGGCGTATGAAAATTGTAATTTACGGTGCGACAGAAGTTGGTTGTCTTTTGGCTACAGAATTTTTTGAAGACCACGATATCACTGTCATTGATAAAGAAGAAAACAGAACTGAAGAATTTGACAAACTGGATATTAGCTTTGTTCAAGGTAATGCTTCCGATATAAAAATATTGAAGGCCGCCGATATTATGAATTCTGATGTGTTTATCGCATGTACTACTTTAGATGAAGCAAACATCGTTTCTTGTCTTTCGGCAAAGAAAATTAGCGGAATTCGAACAATATGTTTTGTGTCAAAAGAAGAATATCGTAATGCAATGGAACTTGACAAAGCGACTGATTACCTTGAAGACTTCTTCATTGATTATGTTATTTGGCCGGAAGAACTTTTAACACAAGAAATTTTCCGAATTGTAACAGTTGCTCACGCACTTGACGTTGAAAACTTTGCAGACGGTAAAGCTCGCTTACTTGAATACAAAGTTCGCCCGAATTCACCAATCGTTGGAAAAATGG
>JBNMKP010000270.1:0-2344 GCA_050874405.1 bacterium | reverse complement strand
TTTTCATTTGTCATAAAATAAAATGTATCTGATCCTATTAAATTTGGTTTTTCTTTATTGTTTACATCAATTATTAAAAATATTTTATCTGGTCTATATAGAAAGGATAATGATGTTCCGTTTATTGTTAAATAATTTGCTCCTGCAGAACTCATTGTTGTTCCACATTTACTATCTCCACCCTCTGAGCATAAAGTTAATCCTTTATAGTATGGCATAATGTATTTTTCTACAAAAGTTTTAGTACTTTCAATACTTACATCATTTCCAACATTCCAAGATTCCATAGACTCATTATCTGCTTCTGACAATTTTATAGCTTGTAAAATTTCTGAATAAGCTTTTTTAACTCTTGTTGCTGTGGTTTTCTTTTGATAATTTGTCATCAATGTTGGAATAGTCATTGCTGCAACAATTCCTATTATTCCTAAAGTTATTAAAACCTCTGCTAAAGTAAATCCATTTTTCATACTTTCACCTTTAAATTAAATCTATACTATATGAATAAGTATATAGATTTATTCTAAAGTTTCAATATATTTAATATATATTAACATAGATTAAATATGTTTGAATAAAAATATTATAAAAAATATAATTCAAATAATATGAAATCTAGACTAAATAAAGAAATTGGGAAAAGAATAAGTTATTTAAGAAAACAAAGAGGTTTAAGTCAAGAAAAATTAGCAGAACTTTTAAATATTGCGACAACGTCTTTGAGTTATATTGAAACAGGACGTGGATTTATGACCTTAGCAACTTTGGAAAAAATGTCTAAGATTTTACAGGTTGAACCTTATGAAATTTTTCAATTTAGTTCCGTAAAAACTAATGATGAAATGTATGAAAATATTATTGAAAAATTGAATTTAATAAAGAATGATAATGAAAAATTAAAAACGGCATATATTATATTGAAAAATATTTTGTAGTTTTATGCTAGAATAAAAACAAAAAAGATATTTTTAAATAAAAGGAGTGCTTATGACAACAGAAGAAAAAGCAAACATTGATTGGGCAAATGTTGGTTTTGGCTATCACAAAACTGACAAAAGATATGTTTCAAATTACAAAGATGGAAAATGGGACGCAGGCGTACTTACAGAAGATTCAAATATCGTTTTGAATGAGAGTGCCGGTGTTTTGCAATATGCTCAAACTTGTTTTGAGGGTATGAAAGCTTATACAACAGTAGACGGAAAAGTTGTAGTATTCAGACCTGATATGAATGCAAAAAGAATGGCTGATACTGCTAAAAGATTAGAGATGCCGGTATTTCCGGAAGATAGATTTGTAGAAGCAGTTGAAGAAGTTGTTAAAGCAAATTTGAAATACGTTCCTCCTTATGGAACCGGTGCAACTCTTTATTTAAGACCATTTATGTTTGGTTCTGCTCCGGTTATGGGTGTAAAACCATCTGCAGAATACCAATTTAGAATTTTTGCATCTCCTGTTGGACCTTATTTCAAAGGTGGTGCAAAACCAATTACTTTGACTGTTAGTGATTTTGATAGAGCTGCTCCTCACGGTACAGGTCATGTTAAGGCAGGTTTGAACTATGCAATGAGTTTACACGCAATTGTTACTGCTCATGCTAACGGATATGACGAAAACTTATATCCAGATGCTTTAACTCGTACAAAAGTTGAGGAAACAGGTGGAGCAAACTTCTTCTTTGTAACTAAAGATAACAAAGTTGTTACTCCAAAATCAGATAGTATTTTACCATCTATTACAAGAAGATCTTTAATGTATGTTGCTAAAGAATATCTAGGTTTGGAAACCGAAGAAAGAGAAGTATTCTTATCTGAATTGAAAGACTTTGCAGAATGCGGTTTATGCGGTACTGCTGCAGTAATTTCTCCTGTAGGTAAAATTGTTGACCACGGAAAAGAAATTCTATTCCCATCAGGAATGAATGAAATGGGACCTGTTTCTAAAAAATTATACGAAACATTGACAGGTATTCAATACGGTAGAATAGAAGCTCCTGAAGGTTGGATAAGAACTATCGCATAAAGAATAAAAAATAATAATTTATAAAAAGAATGGCGGACTTTGTAGTTCGTCATTTTTTTTGCTAACTTTGACATTGAAGTTTTAAAGAATATAATTATTTTATGGCTGAGATTTTAAAAGTATTAAAGGGAACAAAAGATATATTGCCACAAGATATGGATATGTGGCATTTTTTAGAGAAAAAAGCAGATGAAGTTTTTTCAAAATACGGATTTAAAGAAATAAGAACTCCGATAATTGAAGTTACTGAATTATTTGCTCGTGGTGTAGGTGATACAACAGATATTGTTAATAAAGAAATGTACACTTTTGAAAAAAGTGA
>JBNMKP010000269.1:0-2353 GCA_050874405.1 bacterium | reverse complement strand
TAATATTTGTATTTATATGTTTTATTTTAGTGAATGGTTCAAACGTTAATTATTCACCTTTAACTTTATTAGTCATTTTTTCAATGGTTTTTGTTGTGGATTTGCCCTCGACAAAAGTTATGAACTTGACTCTGATATTATTTTTTCTCATAATATCAGCTTCCGGTAAGGTTTCCATTGTGTAATCAGCACCTTTTGTATAAACGTCAGGTTTAATTTCATCAATCAAATTTGCCGGACTATCTTCATCAAACAAAACTACATAGTCAACACAAGCCAATGCGCACAACACTTCTGCCCTATCTAATTCATTATTTATAGGTCGTGTCGGGCCTTTGATGCTTCTAACCGATTTATCTGAATTCAAAAGAACCATAGAATAATCAGCAAATGACTTTGTCTTTTGCAAATATCTCACATGCCCAACATGTAAAATATCAAAACAACCATTTGTTACTACTACTGTTTTTCCACTTTGATGCAGTTTTTTTACGAAATCCGCTACATTTTCTCTTTGTAAGAGCTGTCCCATAAAATATACCCTCTAATATGCCTAAATTATACCCTAAACCTATTAAAAAGTCCTATTATATTAACAAAAAGTAATAATTCAGCTCTTACAAACTTATTTATTCAAAAATGGTCCAAGTTTTTTACTCATTTCAGCTAAAAATGACGCTACCAGATTCTTAGACTCTACAAATTTCGGTCTTAAAGCCTCCGGCAATTCATTTGGAGGAACAACATTTGACATAAAACGAGGAAGTCCATTTCCTACGCAAAAGCCGTCCCTTGCATATAATCTTTCATTTATCAAATCAGCAGCCCTTTGAGCACTTGGTTTTGTAATTTGCATAATATTACTTTTCTCATATTGAGAACAAATTGAGGTAATTGTTAATTTACTAATATTCATTTATTATCGTCTTCTTTCTTGGGGTGGGTCTGCGATTAGTACAGACCCATTTCTATAACCTTTTTACACAATCTGACAGTATTCAAAGCAGCGCCAATTCTAAGATTATCAGCTACACACCACAATGAAATACCATTTTCAAAAGCTAAATTTTTTCTAATTCTACCAACAAATACAGGGTCTACACCATCAGCATCACGAGTTGTAGGATATTCGTAATTTTCTGGGTCATCAATCACCTTAACCCCGAATGTATTTGACAAAATTTCACGAACTTCATCTGGAGTAACTTTTTCCTCAAACTCAATATCCACAGCCTCGGAGTGACCTCTATAAACAGGAACTCTTACTGCAGTACAAGAAATCGGAAGTTCTTGTGGTAGGTGAAGAATCTTCTTAGTTTCGTTAGTAACTTTCATTTCTTCTTTTGTATAACCGTTTTCACAGAATACATCGATTTGAGGAATAACGTTGAAAGAAATTGGTTTTTTAAACGCAACATTTTCAAACTCTTTATTATCCAAAGTAGCCTTAGTATTTTCAGTCAATTCATTAATCGCTTTTAACCCTGCACCTGAAACAGCTTGATAAGTAGAAACCAAAAGTCTTTTCAATTTAAATTTGTCATGCAATGGTTTCAAAACAAGCATCAATTGAGAAGTTGAGCAGTTTGGATTTGCAATAATTCCTTTATGGTTTCTCAAATCTTCGTCATTTACATACGCAATAACCAACGGAACATCTTTATCCATTCTGAAAGCTGAAGAATTATCAATCAAAACTCCGCCACGTTTTACAATTTCCGGAGCAAATTTTTGAGAAGTTGAACCACCGGCAGATGCCAACACAATATTCACACCATCAAAACTTTCCAGAGTTGCTTCTTCTACAGTGTAAGTCTTGCCTTGAAATTCAATCTTTGAACCTGCACTCTTCGCACTTGATAAAAATTTAATGGTATTAAAATCAACATTTAATTCATCAATAATTTTGATAATTTCTCTACCTACAACACCTGTAGCGCCTAGAATTGCAATATTAGCTTTTTGTTTTGACATAATATCTCCTCTTTATCGTATGTCATTAATATTACTACAAGAATAATTTTTAAGTGTATTATTAACACATAAATTTACAAAAAAGTCTATATAAGTGGATAGGTGGATAAGTCTATAGGAGGTTATGGGAAATAAGGAAAAGGGGAATAAGTTCTTTACGTGTTTGTCATTAAAAAACAAGCCGAGCAGAGTGTAGAACAACATCATAATCCATCACACAGGAACATCTCCCCCCCCTTCGAAATCACAGATTTCGGTTCCCCCGCAAGTGGGGAACAAAAAATATTATGAGATTCTTCGGTCGCTAACACTCCCTCAGAATGACTTACCTCTCCTTATTGCCCCTCAGCCATACGGCACGCAGTTTCACACGGCTCAT
>JBNMKP010000268.1:0-2386 GCA_050874405.1 bacterium | reverse complement strand
GTCTTGAGGGTTTGGATTTGGTGCGAAAATTTTGTCAAAAGATTCTTGCACAATTTCTCGAATTTTTAGAAATTCCTCTTTAGGTAAATCTCTAATTACCATATTGATTTGGTTTAGGGTTTTCGCTTGTTGTTGTATTAATTTCTTTTCTGCAATCGGATATTTAAGTTTTAAAAGTTCTTGCAGATTTTTCTCAGGATATTTTTCAGATAGAGATTCAAGAATTTTAAAAATTCCCTTTTCAACCGGAAATAAAGATTTTTCAAATTTCTTTAATTCCTTAATAACGTCTGCACTATTTCCAGTTAAAACTTTTGTTTGGATAAGTTCATCAAATTGTTTTTGAGAAATCATTTCGATTCCGGTGTAAGCGCAAGGTAAGTGTTCATTTGCAATTTTTCTAAAAAATATTTTATTAAATTTGTTTTCAAAGATTCTTTCCGCTTTGGCTAAATGACCTTGAAAAGTAACACTATCAAGAGTTTGAGCTTTAAAAATATCTGTGACAGGTTGTCTCTCCATTGTAGAATTGGGGCGCAAAACACTTTGCAACAAATTCGTCTTTGATTGTTTGAAATTTGTTGATCCGCAATTATACCCAAACTGAACACTACAAATATTCATGTGGTTTTCAAAAAGTGTAAAAAATTTTTTTGCTAGTTTTTTACGAAATATTACATTTTATCCCATTGGTGGTGGTTGGATATATAGAGGTTTTAGTTCTTGCCATTTACATCTCGAATTTTTGAGCTTTTCATAGGAAAGATGAGCCAAAATTTCGCCTAAATTGTGCTCTTCTGCTTGGTAAGATGTTCCACCCAAAACCTTTTGAAGTTTATCGTCTGTTATTAGGTTGTAATCACCATTTTCAAGCATTTCTTTAACTTTTTCAAGTTGAATTGCGCCTTGAATTTCTCCATTTACATACAAGTAAGCGGAATTTTTTCTCGCATCAAGTGCTACCATTGTTGGTTGGTTTGTTTTATTTAATTTCGCTAAAATTTCTAAAGATGAAATTCCTGCAGCCGGCAAATCAAGTTGTTGAGCCATAATTCTTGCAACTGTTGTACAGGCTCTTATACCTGTAAAACTCCCAGGTCCGACATTTGTGCCGATTGCATTTATGTCTTTGGGTGTTAGGTTGTTTTCTTTCAACATTCCTTTAATTGTCGAAATCAAAAATGCTGAATGATATTTGTTATCTTGATTCGTTACAATTTTTGAACTCAAAACCTTATCATCTTGAGCGATTGCAACGTACATTTTATCAAGACAAGTGTCAAAAACTAATATATTCACTATTCTAATCCTTTTACTATTTCAATACAATTTTGTCCAAAGCCCTCAAATGAGTACTTTCTATCATCGTTATCTTCATAAGTTACATTGATTTTTATGTGGTCAAAAGGAATTTCGTTTTGAGAAAATTCTGCCCATTCAACAAAAGTCAATTGTCTTCCCTCTGAATATTCGTTTAATTCATCAAGAATTGTTTTAACCCCCTCATTTTCAAGTCTATACAAATCAAAATGATACATTGGGAGTTTTCCGCCATGATACTCGTTTAGGATTACGAATGTCGGACTAGTAACTTTTTCTTCAATCCCGATTTCTTTTGCAACTTCTTTTACAAATGCGGTTTTGCCGGCTCCTATTTCTCCGTACAAGCTAACAAAACAACCTTTGTCTTCTACCAGTTTTGCAAATTTTTTTGCTAATTCTTTTGTATCTTCTAAGTTTTTACAAATTTTTTCGTATTTAGTCATCGTTATTTGTTACAACCTTATTTCTACCAGTATTTTTTGCTTGATAAAGAGCTTTGTCTGCTTTTTTGAGCAAGTCTTCATCTTTATCACTATCTTTAATTTCGTAAACACCTAAGCTAAGTGTAACTTTTATGGTTTTAACTTCGCTTTCAGAATTTATTTTTGAAATATCTATAACTTTGTTCTCAATTGATTTTCTAAGTCTTTCTGCAACCATTTGAGCTTCATTGATTTTTGTGAATGGAAGAAGTATTGAAAACTCTTCTCCGCCGTATCTTCCAGCGATATCGTATTCACGAAGTTGTCCTCTTATGACTTTTGCAATTGTCTTTAAGACCAAATCTCCAACTGCGTGTCCATAAGTGTCGTTAACGCTTTTGAAAAAGTCTATATCTGTCATGATTCCGCACAATGGAGCTTTTTGACGTTTAGCATTTGCAACTTCTTGTTTGATACGTTCTTCAAGCTGTCTTCTGTTATAAAAACCTGTCAAAGCATCAAGTGTTGCGTGTTTCAAAATTTCAGCATAAACATTCGCTCTATTTATGGTTGTTCCGATTTGTACAGACAATTGATTTAGGTAATCCATGTCTTTTTCGGTTATTTCTTCATTTGTACTC
>JBNMKP010000267.1:0-2432 GCA_050874405.1 bacterium | reverse complement strand
TGTTGTTGGTGATACAGTTGGTGACCCATTCAAAGATACATCTTCTGTTGCAATGAACCCAATTATTAAATTCACAACATTGTTTGGTTTATTGGCAATGGAAATTGCAATCAGTGAAGCTTTCAGACAAGTTGCACCTATTGCAGGTATTGTATTCTTGATTATCGCTTTATTCTTCGTTTGGAGATCTTTCTACGGAATGAGAATTCCTAACAAGAAATAAGTCGAAAATATTTCAAACAAGAAAGCGGGGCGGAAGTTAAAACTTCCGCCCCGCTTTTATTATATTAATCAAAATTAAACTTTTATATTCCAAACATCATTAGGAATTTCCCAACCGTTATTTTTAACTCGCATAATACAATAGTAACCGGCATCTTGTCCTTTTTCCGCACTACTGCAATTTTTATTTATTTCTTCTTTCGTTTTGTGAAGTCCTGCCGGTACAATTCCATTATCCGGAGAATAAACTAAAACATAAATATCTTTACCAACAACATTTGGACCACTATCACCATTTGTATCAATATAAAAAGCCAAACCTCTTTCAGTTGCAGTTATACCAAAAATTTGATCCAATTCTTGAGTTGTTCTAAAAACATCTAAACAAATATTTGTACCGTTATTTAATTTTAAAGTAACAACATTCAAACCAATACCGATTTCTTTTCTGTTATATGGAGTAGCACTACCTGCCAAGTTTTTGTTGTTTCCTCGTTTTTGCCAACAACCGGCTTGATCATAACATACATGAGAATATTTCATATATGGAGCAAAATAAGTTTCAAACCATTGTTTTTGCGAATTTGTGTTTCCATCTTCAAGCAACATACTCATATCAACATCATTACCCTCATTGGATTTTATGACTTGTTGAACGATAGAATAATCTTCTTTTAATTTAGCTTCAATCACACGTTTTTGATTTTTAGAAATCAAAGTTGGAATAGTCATCGCAGCAACAATTCCGATTATGCCGAGAGTTATCAATACTTCTGCCAATGTAAAGGCGGCTTTCTTTTTATTAGGCAATAGGGTATTAAGGGAATAAGGCAATAAGTTCTTTACGTTTTTAGCCCTCTCTCTTTGTGAGAGGGTAGAATTTGTTCGTGAACTAGAGTGAACGTTACAAATTCGGGTGAGGGTTTCAGGGTGACATTGGTGCGCCGAGTTTGGGATTACGACGTCGCTTCGTATAATAATTTGTGCACTATGAACAATATTTCTCCTCGTAATGACATGATTGAGGGTTCGGGGGCTTTGCCCCTGATAACTCGAACCATTTAGTCGTTCGTGTTTTTCTTTTTCGGTTCCACTTTTTCTTTTTGCATCGAAATCAAAAAGAAAAAGTGAACAAAGAATACTATTAATCATATTTATTCCTTTCTTAATTATTACTGCATTTATCTATTGAGAAATCTCAATGATATTATTCTTATTGTATTGCATAATCTCAATAAATGCAATACAACGAACTCGGGAAATATATAAAAAATAAAAGAGAAGAACTTGGGGTATCTCTAAACAAATTCGCGCAAGATGCAGACATAGATTGTGCAATACTTTGTAGAATTGAAAATCTGAAACAAGGTATTAAATTAAACATTCTAGAAAAAATTGCAAACAATTTTAATCAAACTCCTGCAGAATTTTTAAAGAATTTTGAAGATTTTATAAAATATTCATTATAAAATAACAAATTTTAAATTCACAGATTTTATATATTACAAAACTTAAAATTATATTGTCGTAACCCCGCAACGGTTCTATAATAAATATCGTGGCGGATAAAGAAAGGATTTTATTAAAAAATGGTTGCAATCGAAGAAAAAACTTATCCTCAATTGGAAAAAGCTATTAACCCAACTCATGACATCAAGTTATTTGCAGGTAGATCTAACCCGAAATTAGCACAAGAAATCGCAGATCAACTTGGAACATCTGTAGGACCAATGATTGTGAAAAATTTCTCTGATGGAGAAATTTATGTACAAGTTAAAGAAAGCGTTAGAGGAGATGATGTTTTCATCATTCAACCGGTTTGCGACCCAGTAAATGAAAACTTAATGGAATTATTAATCATTATTGATGCTTTTAAAAGAGCTAGTGCAAAAACAATTACTGCTGTAATTCCATATTACGGATATGCAAGACAAGACAGAAAAACTTCCGGACGTGAAGCTATTACGGCAAAATTAGTTGCAGATTTGTTAACAACAGCCGGCGCAAACAGAGTTCTTGCAATGGATTTACATACAGGTCAAATCCAAGGTTTCTTCAACATCTTAGTTGACCACATTTTTGCAACAAATGTTTTAGTTAAATACATTAAAGATTTAGGAATTCCGACAGAAAATATGGTTGCAGTTTCACCTGACATGGGCGGAGCTAACAGAACCAGACATTTTGCTGAAAAGTTAGATATTCCTATC
>JBNMKP010000266.1:0-2443 GCA_050874405.1 bacterium | reverse complement strand
TGAACTAATTTCCGAAAATCAAAATCTAAAACTTTTACAAAACAATTTAAAACAATTATCTAAAGATTGGCAAGAAAAAAATCAAAAATACTCACAAATGTACACCCAGTTTATTGAAGAACAAGCAGGAATTTTAGCAAAAGACTTAATTCCAAATAAACCGTGTCCAGTCTGCGGCTCGACAACTCACCCAAACCCTGCAAAACTTCAAGATGAAACAATCACAAAAGATTACCTTGAACAACTTCAAAAAACAAGTGATTCTGCAAAAAATAGCCTAGACCAAGAGTCAAACAAAATCACAAAATTACAAGGGGAAATTTCTACTCTTGAAAAAACACTTGAAAGCAATTTTGCAAAAATCTTTAACCAAAAATTTTCTACAGATATTTCCAAAATCATAAATGAAGAATTAGAAAAAACTCAAAAATTGCAAAATGAAGTTGAAGATAGAATTAAAAACCTATCTCTAAAGATTGACGAGAAAAATAATTCCGAAAAAGAATTAGAAAAGATTGAACAGTCAATCTTACAACAAGAAAAAGATTTAAAATCTTTTGACGAAATTAAAAATAAATACACCCAAATTATTGGGGAAAAATCCGCAACACTAAAAACAATTCAAAAAGAACTTGAATACACCGATAGCGCAAAAGCTATACAAATATTCAACGAAAAAAAATTACAATATGAATCATTTGAAAAAGAATTCAAACAAATTCAAATAGAAAAAGAAAAGGCAAATACAGACCTAATTTCTAAAAAAGAAACTCTCAAAACATTACAAAAACAAATCAAAAATGCACCAAAATTTTGCATTGAAGAATTGAAAGAGCAAATAAAATCTTCAAAAGAAAATGAAAATAATATTCAACAACAAATAGACATTTTGAATTCAAGATTTTCAACAAACAATAATTTAAAATCAAGAATCACAACAACGATTGAAGATATTCAAAAAACAGAAAAAGAATTGCAAATTTTCAAACAATTATCAGACACCGCAAACGGAAAACTAAACGGAACAATCAAAATGACTTTTGAACAATATATTCAAAGTGCATATTTTGACATGATTATTGATGAAGCAAATAAACGATTCTTAAAAATGACAAATTACCAATACCGCCTTGAAAGGAAAGAAGAGAAAAAAGGTAACGCAAAAGTCGGATTAGACTTAAATGTTTTTGATTATCATACCGGAAAATTCCGTAGTGTAAGCACATTATCCGGAGGAGAATCTTTCAAAGCCGCATTATCTCTTGCACTTGGATTATCTGACGTTGTTCAAAACTATTCTGGAGGAATAAAAATTGAAGCAATGTTTGTCGATGAAGGCTTCGGGTCACTTGATGAAGAATCTTTAGAACAAGCAATGAATACTCTATACGATTTGACAGAGGGTAATCGTATTGTCGGAATTATTTCTCACGTTGCAGAACTACGTAATAGAATTGATAAAAAAATCCTTATAAAACGAAGTTTGAATGGTAGCTCTATTGAAATTAAACAATAATTTTGTAAAAACACTTTGACAAGCAAAGAATGATTTTATAAAATATAGTACAAACAAAATTTTTAAGGAGAGCAAAATGAATTTACCAAATAATATTCCACAAAAAGCAAAACAAGAATTAGAAAAACTATTTGAGGGGAACAAAAATTTCATCAACGGAACCCCAACATCTAAAAATATGTGTCTTTCAACACTACAAAAACTTGCACTTTATCAAGAACCTTATGCATGCGTTCTTAGTTGTTCAGATTCAAGAGTTGTTCCGGAAATCGTTTTTGATTGCGGAATTGGAGAATTATTTGTAGTCAGAGTTGCAGGAATTACAGTTGGACCAAATATTCTAGAAAGTCTTGAATATGCAGTAAAAAAACTCCACGTACCACTTTTAATCCTACTTGGACATGATGATTGCGGTGTTATGACTTATGCAAACGAACACTATCCTGAAGTTACAGACAATTTTCAATCCATATTGAAATGTGTTTACCCAGTTATTGATAAAGGCGGACAAATGTCTTGCAATAACAAATTTGCCAAAAAACACACTGTATGGGTCGAAAATTATATCAAAAATCATTCTGAAATAATCCGCACTGCCGTTGAAAACAATGACTTATTCATTGCAAAATGTCACTTTGATCATAACACAGGTGAAGTTTACCTGATTGACAATGAATTAAATAGAGTTATTTAAGATAAGCCATCAATCGGTTTAATAGTTGAGATTTTTCATGAAACCCAACAAATTCAGCAATTTTTTCTCCGTCTTTTAATAAGACAAAAGTTGGAAAACCTTTTATGCCAAATTTTCTTGCTAAATTAGGTGACTCTTCTCCGTCAACAATTCCAATCCACATATCAGAATCTTTTAATTCTTCAAGTTCAATACGTTGCTTTTTGCAATACATACACCAAGTTGTATAAAAT
>JBNMKP010000265.1:0-2455 GCA_050874405.1 bacterium | reverse complement strand
CGGTAGACTTTGCCATACACAAGGTAAAATCGGTGTTTGCGTAGGCAGAGCCGGCTTGGGTAAAACAGTTGCCATAAAGAAATATACAAAAGATTTTCAGGACTCAATTCTTATTGAAAGTGATTCCGGATATACTGCGAAATCTTTGCTCAAAGAAATTCATAGACGATTAGGACTTTCCAGTAAGGGTTCTGTATATGATTTGATGGATGAAGTTGTAAGAAAATTAAACCAATCAGGCAGACTTCTAATTGTTGATGAGGCTGAAAATTTGCCTTACAGAGCATTAGAAATTACTCGCAGAATCCACGATAAAACTGGTGTTGGAGTACTTTTGATTGGCAGAAGTATTTTGCTTGAAAATTTAAAAGGTTATAACAACCAGTATGATCAACTTTATTCACGAGTAAAATACACAAAAATTATTGACAGATTGCTTATTCAAGATGTAGTAAAAATTCTTGAATCAATCGGTCAGGACACGAAATTAGCTGAAACATATCTTCTTTATTCAGATGGAAATACAAGAAGATTGGAACATTTAATTTCTCACAGTATCAGCGTTGCGAAATTTAATCGCAAAGCTATGGTCGATGAGACTGTGATTAAACAAACTTCTAAGTTATTGATGGCATTATAGGGGCAAGCTGAAAGATGAAACATAATAATGGTAAGTTATTCCGACCCGACACATTGTTACATATTTTTCTAATTGCTCTTGCCATCTTTATCTTGGGAGTACAAGTAGGAATTAAGCATGGCAGAGAATTACAAAAACAAGACTGGGAGATTGAATATGGTTACAATTTCTCAGATTAGAAAAATACATACATTGAAATCAATTGTTGGACTTGATGACGATTTGTATAGAGATATGCTTATGTCTTTTGGAGTTCAATCTTCTAAAGATTTGACTTATGCAGAAGCAATAATTTTTCTTGAAATATTGGAAGAAAAAGCAGTCGCACTAAATCGTTGGAAAAAACTTCCGAAAAAATATTCCAATTTAAATCGTTCAGATAATATGGCTACAGATGCTCAGTTGAGAATGATTGAGGGAATGTGGCGAGAGATTTGTTATTTTGATAACGATTATTTTGCAACAAAATCTCTAAGAAAATTTTTAAAATCCAAGTTTAAAGTAGATGATGTTATGTTCCTGACTAAAGCCAAAGCTATAAAAGTAATTCAGGCAATAAAAGGAATTAAAAACAATTTGAAAAAATGTGCGGCCACACAGAATGTAGAAGAGAAAAAAAGAAGGAGAAAGCAATGAACTCAACAATGGAAATGACAGAAACAATGAAAAAAGATAACCAATTTTTCGGAGATTTTTTGCAAAAAGAAGAACCTAAAAATTGTGCAATTATGTCACAAATTAAAAACAGGATAATGCTTTTAGAATCAGAATTAGATAAAGCAAAAGTTAGATTTGCTGATGCGACATTGGATAAAGAAAACTGGAGTATGGCAAAAGAACGTGAAATTGATTGCAAAGTACTTGAGGGGCAAATTTCAATTTTGAATAAAATACAGAATGAATTTGAAACAATGTTGGCGCCTGTAATGCAACCAAGTTAATCTGATTCAAAGGTCGAAACGGTCGGCTAACAGTGCAAGCTGACCGTCTTAGAGTAAGGCTCTAACTGATGAGACCACAATTAACCAAGAGGACTTTATGGATTACAAACCATGGATGGATTATATACGACCTGAAGATATGCCAAATGATGATTTAAAATTTATTGCAGAAAGTGCCGGAATAAAATCGGCATTAGCTTTGATTTTTTGCACACCGGGATTAACAGTAACTATACCAAAAAATTCGTTTAAAGAAGTAAAAGAAAGATATATTATGAGCAAATATGACGGAACAAAATATTCAATAAACCGTCTGGCAGTCGATTGTGGACTATCTCAACGATATATTTACAAAATCATTGAAAAACACATTAAAAACCCCTTCAAATAGTCTGTAAAATTTACATCACTTCATCACTCCAATGTTGTAACATTGGAGTTTTTCTTGAATTATATTTTGCAAGTTTCAAGTTTCAAAACCATTGTGCAACAACGATTTTGGAATGTGCTATTTTTTAGCACATTCCTCATTCTTGTGTAACTAATCTTCTACAACTTGAATATTATCCATTGAAGCATTATATTTTTTGCCGTTTTCATCAACACAGGTTGCAAATGGGATATTGCCATCAGCATAAACATTTGTCCAAGTGTAAAGTACAATTCCCAACTTTTTGGTTTCTAGATTTAAAACCTTTGTTCCAAATAATGTTCTGTCAAAATCTTTTAAATTCTCTAATGTCATAATTTTGTCCTTTCTGTTTATTTACATTCACATTAATCGAATAGATGCAACGACTATTCAAGTCTATTGCACCTGTTTAGTATCATTCGAACACATTCTAAATTTCTATTTTTAGAGCATTTATGATTT
>JBNMKP010000264.1:0-2476 GCA_050874405.1 bacterium | reverse complement strand
GTAGAATTGAGCGACACCGATTTTGTAGTAAATTTCGTAGGAATCAATATATGATTCTAATGCAATTTGATATTCTGTAATTGCTTCATCAATGTATTGACAAGATGAATAAATATCCAAATGCCAAGCCAAATATAAATCCCCTAAACGCAAGTGCAAATCTGCATTTGTGGGATCTTTTTGCAATCCGATTTGACATAATTCAATTGCAGATTTTACGTTTCCGGTTTTTATTTCTTTTTTAATCTTTTTATCCAGTGTTTTTGTTTCGTTTTTCATAGTCATAATATCGCTCTTTAACAAATATTGTAATTAATTTTATATAAAAAAGCAAGTTAATTAAGAAATTTTGTGTATAATAGAACGTATTAGGAGGGACAGGTTTTATATGGCAGATAACAGAATATATTTTGTTGATGTAACAAATAGAGATGGTGTTCAAACTTCACGTTTAGGGTTGGCAAAATTAGAAAAAACTATTATAAATTTAATGCTTGATGATATGGGAATTACCCAGTCAGAGTTTGGGTTCCCGACAACTCAGCACGAAATAAATTATTTGAACGGAAATTTAGAACTTGTTAAAAGACAAGCCATTAGAACAACAAAATTATCTGGTTGGATGCGAGGAATGGCAACAGATGTTGAGTTGTCATTTAAAAATGTTCCGGATTTGCAGTATGTGAATTTATCCCAATCAACTTCTGAACAAATGATTCAGGGCAAATATTTGGGCAAGAAAACTCCTGATGATATTATAGCTATGACTAAAGAAGCTGTAGAATGTGCAAAAGATAAAGGCGCAAAAATTGTTGGAGTGAATGCAGAAGATGCTTCAAGAAGTAATATTGAATTCCTTATAAAATATGCACAAGAGGCTAAAAAGTCTGGAGCTGATAGATTTAGATATTGTGATACTTTGGGTTATGAAGACCCGCAAACAACTTATAATAGAATTTTTAGGATTGCAAAAGAAACTCAAATGCCTATCGAACTTCATTTCCATAACGATTTAGGAATGGCAACAGCTTGTTCTGTGATGGGGGCAAGAGCTGCAATTGATGCAGGAGTTGATGCGTATATTAATACTGCAATCAATGGAATGGGTGAAAGAGCCGGAAATGCAGATTTGGTTTCTTGTCTTTTAGCTTGTCTAAAATCAGCAGGATTTAAAGGCAAATATCAAATTGATGAAAATATTAAACTTGATAGGGCTTGGCATTTGGCAAAATACACCGCTTATGCTTTTGGAGTTGATATTCCGATAAATCAACCTGCAGTTGGAGATAATGCTTTTGCACACGAATCAGGAATTCACGCTGACGGTGCTTTGAAAGATAGAAGAAATTATGAACTTTACGATTTTGAAGAACTTGGAAGAGGTGAACCTGAAATTATTGAAACCGGTCGAATGATTACGACTGGTGAATACGGCGGAATTAAAGGTTTCAGAAACGTTTATAATAATCTTGAAATTGAGTTTAAAGATGAACACGAAGCAAGGAATATCTTGGAACTTGCAAGGTATGCAAACGTTCACACTCAAAAACCTTTGACAACAAGTGAATTGAGATTTATTTATTATTATCCGGATATTGCAGCAAAAATTATGACGGTATCTCCGTATTATGAACCGATTGGTGCAATTAAAGAAAGAGTGGAATCAGAGATTGCAAATCCTCCGATTCGTGTTATTTAATAAATAATTTCTCCACCACCAATTAAATGACCGTCATTTAAGTCATAAATGACCCCTGCTTGTCCTGCGGTGATTGAATTTACTGGCTCGTAAAATTCGATTTCTGCTTTGTCGTCAAGAATTTTTATGTGAGCTTTTTTAGCTTGCATGTTGTATCTGATTTTTACCATTGCATCAAATTCTTTTTCTGCTTGCGGGTAAGAAAAATTCAGGTTTTCGACTACAAGACTTTTTCTAAAATCATCTTCTTTTTTGCCTAAATAAACGATGTTTTTTTCGGCGTCAATGTCGATTACGTAGAGTGGGTAAGGCGCAGCAATACCAATTCCTTTTCGTTGTCCAATGGTGTATAAGTAGTGTCCTTTGTGAGTTCCGAGTTTTTTACCTGTAGATATTTCTACAAAATTTCCGTCCATTTCGCCGAATTTATCTGTTAGGTATTTTTTTGTAGTATTTGGTTTTTGGATAAAGCAGATATCTTGACTTTCTTTAGATGATTTTGGCGGTAAGTCATAATCTATAGCCATCTGTTTGACTTGTGATTTGTCATAATCATATAGAGGAAAAACGGTTTTTGATAGTTCTTTTTGTCCTAATCGATACAAAAAATAAAGTTGGTCTTTGTGTGAATCTTTTGCAGGAAATAATTTGAAATAGCCATCTTGTTCTCGAATATTTGCGTAATGACCTGTTGCAAAAATATCTGCATGGAGTGTATTTATTGCGTAGTCAAAAATTTCTCCCCATTTTACAAATTGATTGCAAACGATACATGGG
>JBNMKP010000263.1:0-2483 GCA_050874405.1 bacterium | reverse complement strand
TCCGCAATTTTCATTTCGTCAAGATTTTCTTCGTTCATAAATTCCAAATATTCCAAATCGTGATGCTCATTTAAGAATTTATAAGCCGTTTCTTTCAATGCTTCAACATCTGTAATACCTTTTTTGTAGCATTGTTTGATGTTATTTAAAATTTGACTAAGCGCCAAAGCATATTTTTTGTCTTCCTCAGACAAATATTTATTTCTTGAACTTAACGCAAGTCCAGAATCTTCTCTAACAATCGGACAAGGAACGATTTCTACAGGAATGTTCAAGTCCTTAACCATTTTCTTGATAATGATAAGTTGTTGAGCATCTTTTTGACCAAAGAAAGCATAGTCAGGCTGAACAATATTGAACAACTTATTAACAACGGTACAAACACCGTCAAAGTGACCTACTCTTGATTTCCCGCATAATTTATTTACATAGAAAAACGGAGGAATTACATAAGTCAAAAAGTCATTTGTTCGCATTTGATTTTCGCCATACATTTCTGTCGGGGTCGGAGCAAACACTATACTTACACCGTTATCTTCACAAAGTTTTTGGTCAGCTTCAAGAGTTCTTGGATATTTGTCCAAATCTTCTCCCGGACAGAACTGAATAGGGTTCACGAATACTGAAACGACAACTTTGTCACATTTTTCAACAGCCTTTTTTATTAGACTTAAATGACCGTTATGCAAAGCGCCCATTGTAGGAACAAGTCCTACTGTTAAACCGTCTTTTTTCCATTGTTTTACTTGTTCTCTTACATTTTTAATTGTATGAACTAACATTTTTCTTCTCCTCTTTATTTTGTTTGTTGTTGATGGAGTTCTAATTGTTTCGCTTCATCTGGGGTTAATTTAAAAACTTCGTCATCATTTGGATAATTTCCACTTTTGACATCTTCATTGTACTTTTTGGCACAATCTAAAATTAAACTTTTCATATCACCGTATTTTCTTGCAAATTTTGGTTTAAATTCTGAAAATTTACCGAACAAATCATCGCACACAATAACTTGTCCAGTACAATATCTGCCTGCACCACACGAAATCGTCGGAACTGAAATATTTTCAGAGATAAATTTTGCACTTTCTTCCGGAACCATTTCCAATACAATTGAAAAGACACCGGCTTGTTCAAGTTTTTTAGCTTGTTCAAGAATTTCCAATGTTGCATCAACATTCTTACCCTGAATAATATGTCCGCCAATGACATTTTGAGATTGAGGGGTAAAACCAATATGTCCCATTACCGGAACGCCCATTTGGGTAGTTCGCTTGATAAGTTCAAGCATATAGTCATTGCAACCCTCAAGTTTAACAGCATTAGCGCCTAGTTTAACCATATTTCCAATATTTGTTAAAGCACTTGGAATATCTATCGTATAACTCATAAAAGGCATATCGGTTACAACCATTGCACGACTGACACCTCTAGCGACTGCTTTGGTAAAGATTGCCATCTCATCAACCCCGATAGAATTGGTATTTTCATAACCTAAAGCCACCATCGCAAGACTATCACCTATCAAAATAACATCAATTTCTGCTTCATCAAGATACTTTGCGGTTGAATAATCATAAGCTGTAAGCATTGAAAACTTTTCGCCATTTTCTTTGATTTTTTTTAACGTTCTGACAGTAACTTTTTTTACCATAATCTATGCCTTATTTTTATTTTAGAAATCCTGCAGACTTTTTCTGTTCTTTTCTGAACCAATAATAAACAGCTCTTGCAACTCTGTTTGAACTATGTCTTACAAGTCCCTCTTTACTATCTTGAATAAGTTTTTTAGCAACGATTTTTATACCTAATTTCTTAACCTCTTGACTATCTAACTTAACAGGATAAGAACCTGATTTTTGATAAGTATCAGCCAATTTTTCAGGTAAATAATCATTAACCAAAACAGCATCAACAATCTTATTTGAACCAGAGTGTTGAATCAATGCTTTCAAGTGATCTGAAACAGTGTAATTATCTGTTTCCCCAGGTTGAGTCATAATATTACATACATAAATTTTCTTTGCTTTTGATTTAATAATTTCTTCTGAAATTTGTTTAACCAAAAGGTTTGGAATAACGCTTGTATATAAACTTCCAGGGCCTAAGATAATAAGTTCAGCATTTCTAATTGCCTGAATTACATCTTCTAAAGCCTTACAATTTGCAGGTTCTGTGAATAATCTCTTAATTCTGCCATGAGCTTCCGGAATAGTTGACTCCCCATGAATAATTCTTCCATCTTCCATTTCAGCAACAAGTTTCATATCATCTAAAGTTGCAGGAAGAACTCGTCCTCTGATAGACAAAACTCGAGAAGAAGCTCTAACTGCAGACACCATATCTCCTGTAATGTCGTATAACGCAGTCAAGAACAAGTTTCCAAAACTATGTCCTTCCAAGCCTTCACCATTTTTAAATCTATATTTGAATAGTTTGTTAACTAAATCTTCATCATCAGCAAGTGCAGTGATACAGTGTCTGAT
>JBNMKP010000262.1:0-2510 GCA_050874405.1 bacterium | reverse complement strand
GCAGAAGTTCTAATCACCCTCGGTATAATTGGCGTGGTTGCAGCAATGACAATTCCAACATTAATGGCAAATTACCAAAAAAAGCAAACTGTTACAAAATTGCAAAAAGCAATTTCTATAATAAATCAAGCTTATCGTTTGGCTTATGATGATGTTGGCGAGGCAACAGCCGAAGAAGCTCGTGCAATGGGTGGTATTGAGTATTTTAATAAATATTGGAATCCTTATATAAAAGTTGCATCGTTATGTGATAAGATTGGCTGTGATTATAGTAATGGTGGTTCTCCTTGGTTTGCACCATCAGGCAAAAGATATCCTATTCAATTGCAGACAGACTATTCTCGTGTCGGTTTTTATTCTCTTGATGGTTATTTTTATTTAATAGTTGTTTTGGTTGGCGGAAGCAAAGATTCAGAAACGACCAACTCTCAAATATTTGTAGATATAAATGGGGCAAATAAACCAAACATTGTTGGGAAAGACGTATTTCTTTTGACTAGAAAATCTGATAGTGAAAAGGGTGGAGTTGTTGTTCCCGAATGTTCAACATCAACTTTGGAAGCAATTAATTCAAGTTGTTCTAAGAATGGATATGGGGAATGTTGTGCAGAAAAAATTAAAAGAGCTGGTTGGCAAATAGACGATAGTTATCCTTGGTAATTTATCCTAGTGTAGTGGATTACTACGTCACTCCGTATATACTACTCTCCATTTTGCACTGCTTTTATTCCTCGTAATGACATGATTAGGGGTTCGGGGGTTTTGCCCCTGAAAACTCGAACCATTTATTCGTGTTGCTCAGAATGACTAAATCATTAATTATCCACGTGTTTGGGATTACTACGTCGCTTCGTATAATAAATTGAACACTATGGAATACAATTCTCCTCGTAATGACACTCATATCCCCTAGTTTTCACCAAGACAGGTTTGAGGCTATAAAAGTCCCTACTCGAAATTACATATTTCGGTTCTCCCGCAAAGGGCGGACATGTAAATAACACTATTGTTGGTAGCAACGCTATGTGCGTAACACATTACTTTTCTGTGACAAATTGAGTTAAGTGATTTTGGTTTTTAGTTAAAAATTCGACATTAGACTGTTTTAGCATTTCTTCTGCTGCATTAGTTTTTTCTGCCTCTTTAGGTTCTGCGGCATTTGAATTTTGAGCAGGACTTTGGTTTGCTGCAGCTTTTTTAGCTTCACGTTTATTTGTTAAATAAATATTTAATTTTGGAATTCCTCTACCTAATACGATACCAGAGTATGCGTAACCGATTACTTGTGCAAGTGAAAGAATTCTTAATTTCTTCTTAGTTGCTTTGTCTGCAAGTTTAACCATTTCACTGTAGTTCAAAGCTTTACCGTCTTTGAATGCTTTTTGACCTAGTGATGAGTGTAAAATTTCATCTCTTGATTTAAGAACAGAGTTTGTAATCCATTTCATTACACCATTGCCGTCCTTTTTAATCAATGATTTGTCTAAGCTTTGAGCAACAAGTTTTTGTACAAAGTTACCTAAGATTAACCAGTTTGCAAATCCGAGAGTATCTTTAATTGTTGATTCAGTAAGTTCGTTGTCATTTCTTGCTGATAAGAATCTAGACATAATTGTTACACCATAGATAAATTTGAATTGTTTAATTGTTGGTGTAAAGCCTTTGAATTGAAGGTTTTTAATTAAATCTTGCGGTTTTCCGATTGTTGCAAGAACACCTGAACCGAATAATGCGGCAAATAAAGCTTTTTTGATTTTGAATCCTGTAGATTTGTCTTCTCCGCCGCCACCAACGAATCCACTCTTACCGGTTTTCTTTTTAGTTAAATACATGTTAACCGGTTGAGCTGAAACACCAACTGCAGATGCAATACCAATACCGATTAGAGAACGTTTTACGTTCATTGATTTCATTGCTTTTAAGAATGTATTTTTAGCAATGTCAGCGGAATTCATAAATGCATCTTGAACTTTTTCTTTAGTGAAGACTTTACCTAATTTATACAAGTTTTCAACAATATAGTCTGCACTATAACGAGATGTATGAGGTTTATCGCCTGTGTTTGCAATAATTCTAAAGTTGTTTTCCGCACCAATTGAAGAAATGATTGTATTTTTTGCATTGTTGAATGCTTCTTTTGAAATCTTTTTATTTCCGGATTTAATTTCTTTTTCTATAATATTTGCAGTCTTTTCAATTTCTTCATCGTTTAAAATAACCCATTTACCGTTGTCATTAGGGTTTAAGACTTCATAGTTTTTAAGAGTTTCTTTCAAATATTCTTTTAATGGATTGATTGAAGAATCTGTTTTAGAAGCTTTTAATTTGGCATCATAAATTTTTCCGTGCAAATCAAGAGTTTCAGAGTCTGCGAAGATTGAACTTGCCTTGATATCGTTATCTGCAAAATTGTATGCTTTGTTAATTCCTGCAGCTAAAGCCAAACCTGCTAAAGAACCGTAAGCACCAACTAATGAGTGGTTAACTGTACCAGTACCTTCACGTCTTGC
>JBNMKP010000261.1:0-2519 GCA_050874405.1 bacterium | reverse complement strand
GAAGAAGATGCAATGAGAAAATTTAAACTTGCAAATAAACTAAGCCCTTTCATGACCGCAATGTTTGCGAATTCGCCAATCCGAGGCGGAGTTGACACCGGTTATAAAACATTTAGAGGACTTAGTTGGCTTAATACCGACAACGACAGATGCGGATTTTCCGGAAAAATTAGTGAAGAATTCTCATTTGAGGATTATATTGACTGCGTGATGAAAACTCCGATGATATTTATTCATCGAGACAATTTAAATATTGAACTGAATGGAGATATAACATTTGAAGAGTTTATTAAAAACGGATTTCACGGAGAATCTGCAACACTTGGAGATTATGAGCTTCAAGCACATCTCTATTTCCCGGAAGTTCGATTGAGGAACTTTATCGGAATCAGAAACCATGACTGCGTTGGTGGAAATTTGAAATATGCAATCCTTGCAATCTACAAAGGAATCATGTATGACAATTGCGCAATGGACGAGTGCGAAGAACTGTTCAAACATCTTCAATACAAAGATTTTTCAGAACTTAGATACAATGTTCCCAAACTTGCACTTCAAGCAAACATCAAACGAGCAAAAGCAGTAGATTATGCTAAAGAAATCATTAAAATTGCAGAAAAATCTCTCCGTAGAAACCAAACAGGTGATACACTATTTCTTGATGAAATCAAAGAATATACCGAAAAAGGACTATCTCCGGCAGACATTATCCAAAAGAATTGGAACGGTTCTTGGAACAAAGATTTACGAAAACTCATCAAGTATTTAAATTCTAAAAACTAAAATTTATCAGGTTCCAAGTGAATACTTGAAGTTACATCACCCAAGCGATTTTTCAATTCTCTCTCAACAGAGTCACAAATTGTATGACAATTAAAAATTGTCATATCTTTAGGGAAAATAAGAGTTAAAGTTATACTTTTTTGAGGACCTAATCTTCTTGCCCTCAAATCTTTATAACCAACAATCCCTTGAGCTTTAAACGTATCTAAAATATCATCAATAGCTTTCAAATCAGATTCAGGCAAGGAACAATCTAACAAATTGTTCATTGTGCTTTTTGAAATTGAAAAACCTGCTCTAAAAATTACCAATGCAACAATTATTGCAACAATAGGGTCTAACAAATGTATTCCGGTCAATTTTATGAGTAGCAAACCAAGAAATACACCAACAGATGATAAAATATCTGTTCTTAAATGTTCTGCATCTGCGTACAATGAAACAGATTCAGATTTTTTTGCAACTTTAAATAATACCGTACTTACAACAAAGTTTGCAACAACAGAAAAACCCATTACGTACAATCCAATTGTTGTATCAACAGAAGCTGTTGCAGGGTTAAATATTTTTTTTAAAGCTTCATAAACAATAAAAGCTGCTGCAAATATAATCAAACCACCCTCAATAAATCCGGACATATCTTCATATTTTCCATGCCCGAATGGGTGAGTTTTATCTGCTGGTTCAGAAGATTTCATAACAGAGAAAAACGTCAAAACAGATGCTAAAAAGTCACTCAATGAATGTATAGCTTCTGAAATAATACTTATACTGCCAGAAATATGCCCTGCAATAAGTTTTAAAATAATTATTACAGAATTAGAAAAAATAGATAATCCTGCTGCGAATTTTTTTTCTGCCTCAATCTTCATAACAGTTTCATTATACACTTCGACAAGAAAAATGCAAATTATTAGACCAAAGATTTCCTCTACCAAGATATTTTCAAAAATCACAAAAACTGATACAATGAAGAAAACCGAAAAAAGGTAAATTCAAATGAAAAAATTTCTTCTACTTTTATGTTTAATATTCGTTTCAACAAGCATTGTAATTTCTGAAAATGGGTTTTATTCTTCAAACTATATTAATAATCTTGAGAATTGTTCAATATTTATGAGTAAATCTGATATAGAAATTCCGCAAACAGATATTGCACCACTCCACATGCAAATAACAGAAAGTATTTCAGGTTGGCAAAACGGCAAGTGTATAACTAACGGCAAAATATACAGCAAAGAATTAAAGCAAGATATTTTGACAACACATTGCGAATTTGACGAAAAACAACTTGCACAAATCGTGAAAGACATGGAAAAAGCAAACAAGGGGACTTTTGAAGATTATAAAAAAGTCCAAGAAAAAATGTATGCAAAGAAAAGCACAATTTGTACCGCAACAGATTTAATTAAAACAAAATAATTTTTATTGCACACTAAAATGCATCAAAAGAATCATCTTTAATAGGGTTTTTGAATTTCGTAATATTGCCTTGGAATAACAATTTGATTGTTCCGACAGGACCGTTTCTGTGTTTTGCAATTATGACTTCTGACAAACCTTTAGATGAAGCTTTGATATTTTCTTCTTCTTCTGATTCACCTTTGTTATAGTAATCTTCACGGTAAATAAACATTACGATGTCGGCATCTTGTTCAATAGAACCGGATTCACGCAAATCGGACAACATCGGACGTTTATCGTTACGACCTTCAACAGCACGTGACAACTGAGAT
>JBNMKP010000260.1:0-2525 GCA_050874405.1 bacterium | reverse complement strand
TTGGCAAAGGATATTACAATTTTGAATATCAGCAATGTTTCATCACTGGCTGATTATTTTGTAATTGCAACGGGAGATTCAACTCCTCAAGTTAAAGCATTGATGGAAGTTACTAAAGATAAAGTTAAGACAATTTTTTCACGTCTTCCGCTAAGACAAGAAAACGATATGAAAAATCGTTGGAATTTGCTTGACTATGGAGATGTTGTTGTTCATATTTTGCATAAGGAGGAAAGAGAAACTTATGCAATTGAAAAATTCTGGAATCATGCATACAGTATTCAAGAAGATGAATGGCGTGAAACAGCTAAAGAATTCAGTGAATATAATAACAAATAATAGAAAAGAGGTCTTTTTAGACCTCTTTTTAAGTGAAAAATTTAAAAGCAAAATCTTCAATATCTTTGCATTCTTCAATTTTACCTTTCTGCATAAATTTTTCAAATTTTGGAGTTGCAGCTTCTACATTGTCTAGAATTTTAAATAGTGCAACTAAATGTTTTGGAATTCCTAAATCATTTTCCGGTATTCCAAACAGGTTCAGTTTAATTCTATCGATAAAAGATAATTGTGGTCCTTTATGTTTGTATAAAAATTGTGCAACTTTTGTAACATCTTCATTCCCCGTTACCACCCAAGAAGTTGTATCTTCGGTACTTGGAGCTTTACGCCCAAATTTTTGCATGTTCAATTTTAACCAAGATGCTGAGCCACCTAAATCTTTTGCAATAGCTGGTAACAAGTTATGAAACACTGCTTCAAGTGGATTATTTCCAAGAAAAAACATTGCAGGTTCATTATATTGTTCTGCAAACATTGGTGCGATGTACTTGTCAAATCGCATTTTGTCTGCAATACATGTGTGTTGAATTCGGTATATTGAACCAAAACTTTGTGGATTATTTTGTTTAATACTATTTATTTGCATATTCTATTTTAATAAAGCTAAATAAAATATTTTTTGATAGTAAATTTTAAACTGCTGTTTTAACTTTTGAATCAAGGAATGAAATCATTGCATTTTTTAATCTGTAGCATTCCTCTTTGTCATTTGCTTCAAATCTAAGAGTAAATACCGGTTCTGTATTAGATTGTCTGATTAGTGCAAAACCACCTTTGAATACAATTCTCATACCGTCTAAGGTTACGATATCTTTGATTGGAGAACCGAACATTTCCGGGTGTTCATTTACTTCTTTTTTCATTGATTCCAAAACTTCAGCTTTTCTTTCGTTTGGACAAGGATATCTAACTTCATCACTTGTGTAAACTTTATTGAATGGTTCTAGAATATCTTCAAGTTTGAAGTTTGGATTTTCTTTTTTATTTTTTGCAATAATTTCAATCATTCTGCAACCTGCATAAATTGCATCATCAAATCCGTAATATCTGTCTTTAAAGAACGTATGACCGCTCATTTCTCCCCCTAGTAGAGCATGAGTTTCTTTCATTTTTTCTTTGATGTAACCGTGTCCTGTTTTACACATAACAGCATTTGCTCCGGTTTCGTTGATTGTGTCATACAAAACTTGGGAACATTTTACTTCTGATACAACGGTAAGTTTTGGTCCAAGAGTATTAATCATGTCAAGCGCATAAATTAAAAGAAGCTTATCTCCTGTTAAAGGTCTTCCTTGGGTATCAACAACACCGATTCTATCGCTATCTCCATCGTAAGCTATACCAACATCTGCTTTGTTTTCAACGACTGTTTTAGAAAGTGTTTCAAGAGTTGATAACACGCTTGGATTTGGGTGATGGTTAGGAAAGTTTCCGTCTGGTTCTGAGAATAGTTCAATAACTTCACAGCCTAAATCTCTGTATAATTTTGGTCCAACAATTCCGCCGGTTGCGTTCGCACTGTCAACAACAACTTTAATTCCTTCTCCAATTCTTCCGAATTTTTCTTTCATTTCATTTATATATTCGGGAAGAATTTCAGTATCAAAATTGTGTTCCTTAATATTTGCAGGCATTTCTTTCCAATTTGCAAATGTTAATTCTTTAACTTCTTTGATTTGTTTTTCGTTAAGAGTTTGTCTTGCGTGAGTCATTTTTAATCCGTTATATTCTTTCGGATTGTGACTTGCGGTGATAATCATTGCTCCATCTAAGTTGTGTGCAACTTCTGAATAGTATCCGATTGGAGTTGGGGCAAGTCCTAAATCTTCAATATGATGAACTCCACAATCAACAAGTCCGCCAATTAAAGCTTTTTTTAATGCCGGAGAATGAAGTCTTGCGTCCATACAAACACTTATTTTTAACTCATTTGCTTGTTTTTTTGTTTGATTTATTAACCAATTTACATAACCAAATGCAATATTATAAAAAAGCTCTTCCGTAATGTCTTTTGTATAAATTCCTCTAATATCATTTTTACCAAATGCGTGTTCGTATCTTTGCATATTTCACATCTCCCTAAATTTATCCTATAATTAAATCATACCATGAAAAATTTGCTAAATAAATTTGTGAATAATCAGAACTGTGCGGCATGGATTTTTATATTGCCTGCAATTTTA
>JBNMKP010000259.1:0-2601 GCA_050874405.1 bacterium | reverse complement strand
TAACCACTTGGGAAAACTATTGAATCCTCACAACCATAGAATTTTGCAATTCGTTCTTCCAATTCTTTATGAATATCAGTAACACCAACATAATTTGATACCGCACCCATTCCGTAACCAAATTGATGCAATGCAGAATTTGCAGCGTCCATAACCTTAGGGTGTGTTGACATATTTAAATATGAATTAGAACCAAACATAATGACAGAATGAGATTTTCCATTCTTTTCACGAATAAAATATTCTCCAGAAACTTTATCCAAAGCACGCATTCCTAGTCCTTCGTTACCTGTCAAAATACCACTATTTAAAATCTGACTAACTTTTTTAGCTTTATCAAATAAATCCTCTCCCTGTACTGTTGTTAAAAAATTTTCAAATTTATTACCGTGTTTTTCAATCTGAGCTTCAACCATGTTCATTCTCCCTTAAATATATATCATTCTTATTTTTCAAAACCATATAAAATTTTTCAATTGCATAGTAATAAATCAGTTGGGTAATATTTTCAAAAAAATTAAGTAGCAAAAAAATTCATGTTCTTATTTAGAAAAAATATGAAAATTCAAAACAATAATCAAAACACTTCATTTGGACAGCTTGTTCCAACAAAACCATTACTAAAATCAGCAATGGGCATTCATACCTATAGCGAAGGTAGAGAATTATATTTAAGCACCTCTCAAAAATTCCCAGGGCATGAGGGTTATTATAAAAAAGCCGTTATAATTGCGCAATCTGCAATTGAAAAAAATGAAAAAATAAAAGAACTTGTTAACCATTTGAAAGAAATTCCAAATTTCAACTTAAATAAAGAAATAAATAAAATTGTTTCTGATATTGGCGAAAAGGTTGATATTTCCATATAAAAAATAGTTACACTGTAGAAGTGCAGAAAATTATCCTCTTAGTTAAAGTATTTTTGTACAAAAACAAAGGAGGATACTAATGTTCTACAATGTGATGAAAGCAAAAGATATTATTGATGCTGAAAATGACAAATTTATCCGAAAACCATTAATGGAAAATAATGAGAGCAGTTTCAACATTGTTGCAATAAAAAAAGATGCAATAATTGATACTCACACTTCAAAAGCAGATGCAGCTGTTTATGTTATAGATGGAGAAATAGAACTTCACTTTGATGCTCAAAAATTCAAAATTGATAAAGGAGAAGTTCTAATGTTCAAAAAAGATACTCAACACAAAGTTGTCGCGCTTAAAGACAGTAAATTTTTCTTGATTAAAATCTAAATAAAGTAAGGCGGCAGGCTCAAATTGAGCCTGCCGTCTCTTCTATATAACCAATTATTTTACTCTAAAAGTCACATTTGCAACCGATGTAATTTTCTTTTCAATAGATGTGGTGTCACTAATTCCGGAATCAGAAACATTTGTAGAATCAACCGGAGTAATTTGGAATACACCCATATTTACTGATTGAATTTTACCAACTCTATTGTGCGTTGCTTTTAACATTGCAGAAGCCCGTTGTTTTGCATCTTTAGTTGCTTCTTCTAACATTTTAACTTTCAAATCAGGTAATTTAGAATAAAAATATGACGGTTCTTCAACACCGATATCAATCCCTTGTTGAGTCAAATCTGTAATTTCATTAGAAACTGTTTTAATTTTTTGAACATCTTTTGATTTTACAGAAATTCTTTGAGTTGCATCGTAAGAGATAACTTGGTTTGTAGTCATTCCATTTGAATTGATATTATAAACATCGTAACCTTGCAATGCTTTAATATCAATATCATTTTCAGCAAATCCCTTATCTTTTAAATATTTTATTACTAATGGTCGTTGCTTGTTTAAAGTCGAAAAACATTGAGCTTTATTTGCTTGTCTTGAATGAATAGTAAATTCAAATCTACCACTATCTGAAATAACATTTTGAGAATAAGAACCGGTAACATAAATAACATCTTTTGCCATTGCACCTGTTATAATTTTTGCACCGATAATTCCGCCAAGAGCAAGAACTACAGCAAGTGCTAAAATCTGGAATTTTTCTAACTTTTCTAACATATTTTACTCCTATAAAAACTCTGTTACGACAAAAATTATACTAAATTAGAAACAAAATAAAATCAATAAACTTTCTAAAAATAACATTTTACAAAAACTTATTTTGTTATAAAATATTGGTGTGTATCATATAAGGAGAATAGTTTTATGAAAAAAGTTTTATTTTCACTGTTCGTTGCAATTGCGGTTGCAATTCCTACATCTGCCGCAACAACATACAATGCAGCAAACAGAGTACCTACAGTAGGTCAAACTTTACTTACTAAAAACGGAATTTCTGCAACAAATGTTAAATTTACAGTAGTATCAGGAGCTGTTGACAACTCAAACTACTCTACAAACAAAGTTGTAAACGTATCAACTAACGAATTAGCTTACGCAGGAAATGATAACGAAGTTGCAGCTGTAGTTGCAAACGAATTAGGACATATTATTGCAGGTCATGCATCAAGAGGAAAAGTTGTTTCTTTATTGCAAGCTGCAACAGATACTAATATTACAACAAATGAAACAGCAACAACATTAGCTACAAATTATTCAAGCTTACAAAAAGAAAAAGAAGCTGAT
>JBNMKP010000258.1:0-2649 GCA_050874405.1 bacterium | reverse complement strand
TGCAGAACCGATACAGGATCAAGAAAAAGTTGATTCAATGTATAAACATTGGCGTTTAAGAATTTTCTACGCATGTTTTATCGGTTACACTATTTTTTACTTATGTAAAAAGAACATTGCAGTAGCACTCCCTGGAATTATGGAAGAATTCCACTATTCAGCTACTGAATTAGGTTTGTTAGGAAGTTCACTATACTTAACTTACGGTATTGGTAAATTTGTAAACGGAGTTTTGGCTGACGGTTCAGACGTTAGAAAATTCTTCCCAACAGCACTTTTGATGACAGCAATCGCAAACATTTTATTTGCTTTAGCTCCAAATTTTGTAAGTATTTTAGGACTAAGTGCAAAAATGTCAGCAATGGTTCTATTATGGACATTGGCATTTTTATGGGGTGTTAGCGGTTGGTTCCAATCTGCTGGATTCCCTGCTGTTGCAAAGAGCTTGACTTATTGGTACTCAAACTCAGAACGTGGAACAAAATGGTCTTTATGGTCATGTTCTCACCAAACAGGGACATTTTTAAGCTTTATTTTAGCAGGACACATTGCAGCTCACTTTGGTTGGAGAGCAGCATTCTTAGTTCCTGGGGTTTTGGCTGTAATCACTGCATTGTGGTTATTTGACAGATTACGTGATAGACCTCAATCTCTTGGACTTCCTGATGTTGAAGTTTATAGAAACGAACCTGTTAAAGAAAAATCAGCAGATGAGAAAAAAGAAGAAGATGAAATGTCTTACGTTCAAATCTTCAAAAAATATGTTTTGTGTAACAGAACTCTTTGGTTATTAGCAATTGCATATATCTTTGTTTATATCATCAGATTTGGTGCTGAAGACTGGATGATTATGTATTTGAAAAATGCTAAGAACATCAAACTTGAAGATGCAACAAACATGATTGCTTCATTACCACTTGTTGGTATATGCGGAACAGTTTGCGCAGGTTTAATTTCAGATAAATTATTCAAAGGCAAAAGAGCACCGGTTAACTTGTTATACTTGGTTGGTGTAATTTGTGCAGTTATTGCTTTGAAATTCAACACAATTCCTGCATTGAACTACGTAATCATCGGTTTACTTGGGGCATTCACTTATGGACCTCAAATGATGATTGGGGGACTTTGCGCAGTAGAATCAAGCTCTAAAAAGGTTGCATCTGCGGCTTCAGGTTTCACAGGAACATTCGGTTATATCGGGGCATTTTTATCAGCTACAGGTACTGGTTTCTTGGTTGATAAACTTGGTAAAAACGGTGTTCAAAACTGGGACGGAGCAATTTATTTCTGGTTAGCATCAGGTATAATTTGTTTAATCATCTGTGCAATACTTGCAGTTGATGAATACAAAAAAGATTCTAAAAAAGCATAAGTTTTAATTAGAAATTTAAAATCGATTACCAACGGCGGAGAAAATTCTCCGCCGTTGTTTTTTAGTTACAGAATAACAGCAAAACAGATAACGAACTATTCACTTATCTCCATTCATTTTTCATAGAAAAAGCAATTTCCTCTTTCACGTCATTTGTGATAGAATCAAGGGGAAAGAGTGAGGCGATATGAAAGTTGCAGAAATTGAAAATGATATTCTTGTGATAAAAAATATAGAAGATGAAAAATTAAATGGTCGTAAAGGAGCTTTAGTTAAAGTTCTTGGTTGTGGATTATGCGGTTCTGATATTGTGAAATTAACACAACATAGAGCAAAACAAGGTACTGTTTTAGGTCACGAAATCGTAGCATCTATTATTGATATTAATTCAGATACAAACTTCCAAATTGGCGATACAATAATAACCTCGCACCACATTCCTTGTGGAAAATGTGAATATTGTAAAAACGGGAATGTTTCTATGTGCAGGCATTTTAAAGAAACAAATATCTTCCCAGGGGGATTCAGTGAGTACGTTTTTGTATCAGAAGAACACCTAAAAAATGTTGCATATCTAAAACCTCAAAATCTAACAAATGACGAAGCAGCTTTTTATGAGCCACTAGGTTGTTGCATTCGTGCAGTGAAAAGAGCGAGTTTAAGACAAAATTCAACAGCACTAGTTATTGGGCTAGGTTCAATTGGAATACTTATGGCACAAGCCTTAAAAGCTTTTGGAATGAATGTTATCGGTTGTGATTTAATTACATCAAGAGTTGAACTATTAAAAAATCTCGGAATTGAAGCATTCAAGGTTACTGAAATGTGTGACAGCATAAAAGCAGATGGCGTTTTTATGACATCAGGCTCAGATAAAGCAATCCCAACTGCATTGAAATATGTTCGAGATGGTGGAAAAATCTTAGTCTTTTCAAGTACTCCGCAAAATTTCGGATATGCAAATAACGAGATTTATTATAGAGAGTTGACGGTTCTTGGTAGTTATTCTCCCTCTCCTGCAGATTTAAAAGACTCTTTCGACTTATTAAAAAATAAAGAAGTCAAAGTCGTAAGTTTATCAACAGAATACAATCTAGAAAATGTTCAAAAAGCTATCAATGACACTCTTGATAATAAAATTTTAAAAGCATATATAAAAGTTGCAAATTAACAAAATTGTAAGGAACTTCAATGAAAGCAATTCAATATTACGGACCAAAAGACATTCGATATGAAGAAGTAATGGTAAAACCACCGGAAGATGGTGAAGTTGTTGT
>JBNMKP010000257.1:0-2664 GCA_050874405.1 bacterium | reverse complement strand
GTTAAATTGAAAGATGTTCCACAAATGGACGAATACAGCGGGTCAAATAAAAAACCGTCTGCAAGCACTTCTTGGAAGAAATGGACATTTGGCGGACTGGTTACAACATTGATTGGTGCGGGTGCTTTTGCACTATTTAAAGGTAAAATTCCATTCTTAGGTAAAATTGCCTCTGGCGCTTCAAAAGTTACATCTTCGGCAAAAGGTCTGGGCGCAACAGCTTTAAACTATATCAAAAAACCGTTCACGTGGATTGCGTCCAAAATTAAAAAGCCATAATTAACTTAATATTGAAATAGAAAATCTCTTGATGTAGAATATTCCTGTTGGTTAAAAATAGACAAAGGAAAAGAGATTTCACTATGACTGAAAATGTTAGAAAACAAATGATTTTTTTAGGGCCACCTGCTTGTGGTAAAGGTACTCAAACAAACAGATTATCAGAAGAAATGAAGTTACCTCACGTTGATACAGGTTCTTTATTGAGAGCTGAAATTAAAAATGGCACTGAAAATGGTAAAATTGCTAAATCTTACATTGATAAAGGTAACCTTGTTCCTGTTGAACTTGTTGCATCTATTATCAAAGACAGATTAGCTCAAGACGATTGCAAAAATGGTTATATCTTAGACGGATACCCAAGAAGTGTTGAACAAGCAGACCTACTTGAAGAAATCAACAAAGAAATTAACGGCAGTGACAAAGCTGATTTCAGAGCAATTTATTTTGATTTAGACCCAGAAATTTTGATTGCAAGAATCGTAAATCGTCGTTCTTGTCCAAAATGTGGAGAAATCTACAACACTAAATTCAAACCTACAAAAGTTGCAGGAATTTGTGACAAATGCGGTGCCGAATTAACTCAAAGAAAAGACGACAATGAAGAAACTGCAAAAGCTCGTTTTGATACATATTTCAAAGAAACAGCTCCATTAATTGATTACTACAAAAACAAAGGTGTTCTTAGAACTATCAATGCAGAGGGTTCAATTGATGAAGTTTGGGAAAGACTTTTGAAAGTTATTAACGACTAATCGAATTTCTTAAAAGATATAAAAAGACGGTAGGTTTTCAAACTTATCGTCTTTTTTATTTGAAAAAATGTGTATTTATTCACTTATTTGAAAATTTTGTTATAATAAAAATTATGACAGATATTGATAAAAGTGATTTAGAAGAATTAAAGCAAAGAGTTAAAGAAAAACTTGACGGAACTCATTTGATTTCATACAAGGGAACTGTTTCAAAACTTTTAGGTTTGACCGTAGAAGTTAAACTCCCAGGGCTAAAAATCGGTGATCTTTGTTATATTGAAACTTATGACGGAAAACAAAAACCTGCAGAAGTTCAAGCATTCAAAGGTGAAGTTGCTCAATTATCACTTTTATTAGATGGTAGTGGAATTGGTCAAGGTAGTTTAGTTACAACAACCAGACGACCAATTACAGTTCCGGTTGGAGATTTTTTATTAGGAAGATTGATTGACCCACTTGGAAATCCGATTGACGGAAAACCTCTTGATACAACAAATGCTTTATGGCGACCAATTGAAGGACCTCCCCCAGGGCCATTTGAAAGACCTATTATTACAGAACAATTTTCAACAGGGGTTCGTGCAATTGATGGTTGTATGACAATGGGTTGCGGACAACGTTTGGGGCTTTTTGCAGGTTCAGGTGTTGGTAAAAGTACACTTTTGGGTATGATTGCAAGGAATTCCGATGCTGATGTTAACGTAGTTGCGTTGATTGGTGAACGTGGAAGAGAAGTAAAAGAGTTTGTTGAAGATTCTTTGGGCGAAGTTGGTATGGCAAAATCTGTTCTGGTTTGCTCAACAGGTGACCAACCACCATTGATTCGTCAAAAAGCTTTGTTAACAGCAACAGCAGTATGTGAATATTTTAGGGATCAAGGCAAAAAAGTTTTCCTTATGACAGATACTGTTACTCGTTGCGCTATGGCAGGTCGTGAAGTCGGATTGTCATTAGGAGAACCTCCAACAATGAAAGGTTATCCACCATCAATTTTCTCATGGCTTCAAAAAGTTTTAGAAAGAGCAGGGAATAGTCCAAAAGGTTCAATCACTGCATTATATACGGTACTTATGGAGGGTGATGATATTTCAGACCCGATTGTTGATATTGTGCGTGGTATTGTAGACGGACACATTTTCTTGTCAAGAAAAGTTGCCGAGTCTAACCATTATCCGGCAATTGATGTATTAGGGAGTATTTCCCGTTTGATGAGTGCAATTGCTTCCCCTGAACATAAGGCTGCGGCAGCAAAGTTAAGAACAATTATGTCTATGTACCGAGAGAATAAGGACTTGATTGATGTTGGTATGTATCAACCTGGGTCAAATCCAAAACTTGATATTGCAATTGAAATGATGCCAAAAGTTAATGCATTTTTACAACAACGAACCTCTGAAAGTGTAACAATGGAGGGTACAATCCAACAACTTGTTGATATGATGCAAGGTGTGGATATTTAGTACAGTTACGTTTATTCTCTCTAATGTCCACCCCTTGCGGGAAGATTGAAATCTTTGATTTCGAGGAGAGGCTTTTATTAATTGTCATTCCGAACTGCGGATTTTGGCAAGAGTGACACTGGAATTTCGTCTTTTTACCCCCCTTCGAAATCAAAGATTTCGGTTCCCCC
>JBNMKP010000256.1:0-2686 GCA_050874405.1 bacterium | reverse complement strand
GTACAAAAAAGCATTGAGAGTTGAATCTAACAACCATGAAACTTATGTATTATTGGGTAATGCTCATTATTTGGATAATGATATTGAACAAGCCATTTTGTCTTATCGTGCAGCAATCAGCATTTCCCCTGACAATGACGAATATAGATTGATTTATAGCCAAGTTATGGAAGATTATATCAATTCTGTAAGAGGAGTCGGTCAGAATGCATAACAATCCCCCAAAATTCAGCGATAGACTTGTGTCTTTCGTTTCGTACCTTACTGTGGGTTGGGGCGGTTTGATTTATGCTTTTATTATGTATATCGGGAAAAAGCCATTATCAAAGTTCTTAAGATTTAATATTTTTCAGTCAATATTTATTTCTTTTTTGTACTTTGTGTTGTGCATGGTTTTAGGTTTTATTTCCGATATATTGTTGCATGTTCCGTTTATAAATTATTTGGTTTCTCAAATTGTTTTGTTCTTTAATAGACCGTTGATATTTGATTATTCAATCGTTCAAAGTTTTATGATTGGACTATTTATTTATATGTCTGTTTGGTCTTTATTTGGTCAATATCCGAGAGTTTATAAATTGTCTAAAATTATTGATTCTGCTGCAAGATAATTCTCTTAATAAATGGTTGTTAAAAGTTGACATTTGCGCTTGCTTGATGTTTGATAGAAGTGTACTAGTCGAAATTTTCGTGCTGGATTTGACGGTTAGTACGAAATTATTGGAAAAGTCGAGACGCGAAGCCTAAGCTCTCAAGAAGACTTAGCAGGGCAAATTGGTAAAATTAAAAGGAGAAATTATGCCAACAATTAACCAGTTAGTACGCGAAGAACGCAGAAAGCTTAAATCAAAAACTAAATCTCCGGCTTTGATGAATTGTCCTCAAAGACGTGGAGTTTGTACTAGGGTTTACACTACAACCCCTAAAAAACCAAACTCAGCACTTAGAAAAGTTGCCAGAGTAAGATTAACTAACGGATTTGAAGTTACTTCATATATCCCAGGTATCGGTCACAACTTACAAGAACACAGTGTTGTTCTTATTCGTGGCGGTCGTGTTAAGGATTTACCAGGTGTTCGTTATCACATCGTTCGTGGTACTTTAGATACCGCTGGTGTTGCTAACAGAGCTCAAAGCAGATCTAAATACGGTGCAAAAAGAGATAAAAAGGGAGGTAAGAAGTAATGTCTAGACGTTCTAAACCTGCAAAAAGAATCCCGTTAGCTGATCCGGTTTATAATAGTGTTGATATCTCTAAATTCATCAACAGAATTATGAGACGTGGTAAAAAATCATTGGCTGAAAGAATTTTCTACGGCACAATGGAAAGAATTAAAGAAAGAACTAACGAAGATGCAATTGAAATTTTCCAAAAAGCTATGACAAATGCAACTCCGTTATTGGAAGTAAAAGCTCGCCGTATTGGTGGTTCTACTTACCAAGTTCCTATCGAAGTAAAAGCTGATAGAGGATTTGCTCTAGCTTCTTCTTGGTTGATTGAATCAGCTAAGAAAAGAGGCGGAAAATCATTCATTGATAAATTAACTAATGAATTGATTGATGCTTCAAACGGTCAAGGTGCTGCATGTAAAAAACGTGAAGACACCCACAAAATGGCTGAAGCTAACAAAGCATTTGCTCATTACAGATACTAATTTTTTATTAGTTGATAGATATAAAAAGACGCTTGAGTTTTTCTCAGGCGTCTTTTGTTTTGCGTAAATCTTTTAGTGGCGACTCTGTTATGTTTATATCGTATTCCCTTTTATATGTTTCAAAGACTGACGGGTTTATAAGTGTCGGTGGACATTGCGCCATAAATATGTTTTTTGCATTCATGCTTTTTAACATTATTATGTTTGAAATTGTCATAACATCGCACGTTGTAAAGAAAAACGAGATTTTCTTGCTATCAATCGGGTATTTATCAAATAATTTTTTGAGAATATTTATGATAAGTGGGCTATAATTACCGACATCAACGGTTAAGACGTTATTTTTCTTGCTTTTGTACGAAAAGCTCAGGACAAACTCATCTTGTTTTAAATTCGCAAAGAATTCTCTAAAATATTCGTTTTGTATTTCTGAATAATAATTTAATCCTATGATGTAGAGATGTTGAATTCGATTTGTTGCAAGTTTTACTATAAGATTATTAAGTTCCTCATCTATTTCTTTCTCGTTGAAGCCAACAGTTGTTGAGGGTTTGGTTTTCCCTTTAGAAAAACCTTTGGCATTTAGTGCAGCAGTGATTAGTTCTGTGTAATCATCATCTTGCACCTTAACGACTCCCTGATGAATTATATAATCATTTGAAAATAGTCGTCCTCGGTATAGATATTCGGTGTTATTTTTAGAATTTTTAGTTAGCAAAATTGACCCAGGAAAAGTTGCAAAGTCAAGAATACAGCTTTCTGTAGTGTTTCCATAATGTCCCAATAAGTGCGGATATTGATGAAATTTATTCAGAGCATGTGTAATGAGCAAGTTTGAATGAGTGTAAACATCAATATTTTTGCCTTTTGTAGCCTCGAGAACATTTAATAAATCCTGAAAATTATTTCCTGATACAAGGATTGCTTTTCCTCTTCTTGTAGAATGAGAAACTTCGACCTTTTCAATTCCATCGTAGGCTTTTAGAAGCAAATCACTTATTTCAAGCTGTAAATTACAATCGATTTTGCTT
>JBNMKP010000255.1:0-2702 GCA_050874405.1 bacterium | reverse complement strand
TAAACGGCTAACCACCCACGCAGGTGGGAGGGAATAATTTTAAACGTAAACAACCTTTTTTAAAAAAGTAACAAATTTATCGCCGTATTTTTTTTGTTTAATTATTTCAAATCCATCAATTTCAACATCAATAACATGTTCCAAAATTATTATTCCATCACAAATATCCTTAACCGCTTCTAAACTTTTTTCATAAATACCTGAAAAATAAGGTGGGTCAATATAAACAACATCAAACTTTTCATTTAATCTAGAACAAACTTTTAAACTATCACCTAAAATCAACTTTAAATCATTATCTTTTTCAAACTTTTTAAAATTTGACTTAATCACGGAATAAACTTTTTTATTTTTTTCGATAGAAACAACTCTGAAAAACCCTCTAGATAAGGCTTCCAAACCCATAATTCCCGAACCTGAATACATATCAAGAAAACTTGAATTTTCAAAATCCATCATTGCTTGCAAAGTATTAAACACACTCATTCTTACTTTTGACAACGTAGGACGAGTAATATTTTCGTCCGGAGCTGTAATCTTTTGCCCTTTATAAATTCCTGCCGTGATATTCATAGGTTTAATTTTACTACAAAAATTTGTATTTCTAAGAAATATATTATATAATCGAACCCATGAAAAAGATTTTATGTTACGGAGATTCAAACACTTTCGGCTATGTACCGGAAGACGGAAGCAGATACCCTAAAAATATTCGTTGGACAGGTATTTTAGGTGAATATCTCGGAAAAGATTTTGAAATTATTGAACAAGGTATGAACAACCGCACAGGATTTTTCAAAAGTCTTGACGGTTTAAAACAAAGTGGGACAAAATATTTGCCGATTGTTCTTGAACAATATCAAAATATTGATAGTTGCATATTATCTTTAGGAACAAATGATTTACAATTCTTTTACAATTTAGATGAAGAAATTACCGAAAACGGTTTAACCAGCCTAATAAAAATTCTAAAAAATGCGAATCCGGAAATTAAAATCATTATCATTCCACCGGTTAAAATCAAAGAAAATATCATAAATGGCAGATTTTCGTTTCAATTTGATTTAACTTCAGTTGAAAAAGTTCATCAAGTTTTTCATATATTTAAAAAAGTTGCAGAGAAAGAAAACTGCTATTATCTTGACTTAAACGAATTTGTAACACCATCAGAAATTGACGGATTACATTTTAGCAAGTCTTCCCACAAATTGATTGCGGAAAAACTTGCGGAATTGATTAAAGAAGTTTTTAAAAATTAGTGTGCAACTGTTTTAAAACCGGAAAATGCAGGGCTAATTTTTCCAAAACTTTGTTGTGGTTGAGAATTGTTATTTTCGGCATTTTTTTGCAAATGATTATATCTGAATTGTGTCCAAAGTCTTGTTACAGCAGTAAGTGTAAAGCCCATTGCAACTAAACTGAACAGATACGGAACTCCTGTAATAAGTGCTTTTTGCTTAATTAGTTTTGTAAGTTCGGCATTTTTAGTTGTGTTGTTTTGTGTTGCTAATTTTTCAGCAATTTTAGGAAGTTCATTTCTTGTCGGAACATTGATAATACCATTTTTATCCTTATTTAACAAATCTTTGCATTTGCCGTGTTTAAGTAAAAGTTTTTTGAAACCACCATCAAGGAAAGATGAACCAAAGATTGTATATAAAACAACGAGTGGAACTCTTGTCCAAACTTCATAAAAATCAAGTTTTCCTCTATCTTTTGCAGCATCTGAATAACCAAATAATCCTGTAATACAAGTCACTGCAAGTTGACCTTTACTAAGAGCTAATTTACCGTTATTATTAACAAAATCCAACTTTAAATAATCCGCTAAAAATTTGTCAGTTTTAGGAGATTTTAATCCTGCTTTGTGGAGAAGTTTTGAGATATGCACCCCAGGTTCAAGTAATATTTCTGAAAATTTTAGCGCAGAATTTGAATTGTGACCCTTTGCAGCTAGAACCAAACCTGCTCCTACTCCTGCAGCTGATAAAACTCCGGCCTTAATAATTTCTTTTTTTGCATGTCTTTCAACTTTTTGTTGTTGTTTTGAATCTTCTTTTTGGTCTTTACTCAAATTTGCAACGTTATTAAAATCACTGATTTTGAAAACTTTTAGAGTAAATAAATTTTTAGCAAAACTCAATGCATATTCTAAAGCCGGAACAGCTAAACAAGCTAATACAATACCGCCTTTTGTAGAAATCAATTGTTTTTTTAAGTTTTTATCAAGGTTAGATTTTTTAATTTCTTCAAGACTTTTTGGCAAATTATTTGAGATATCTTGTTTCAAATTTTTTGGTTGGATTTTTTTGAACAATTTATTACGGTACAAATGTTCGCCAAGCAATGGAGCGGCAAAATAAAATAATCCTGATTCCAAGAATTCTAAGAATGAAAATTCCCAAAAATCAGCCTTGCTACGTGATAGTGCAGATTTTGGAAGCCAATTTGTTGTTGTGTCTTGTACAAATCTTGTTACAGAAAGATTTTCTTGAGATTTTATGAAAGAATCTAAAAATTTAATTCCTGCTCCACCTTTGAATGTTGGTTGTTGTTTTTTGTTATGGTTAATTAAAATTTGTGAGTTGTTATTTTGTTTTACGTTATCAATACTTTTTATCATTTATTTAAAATCCTTTTACTATTTCAAAATCTACATACTAAAAAAGCCACCCTTATCAGGTGGCTTTAAAACTTGTTGC
>JBNMKP010000254.1:0-2722 GCA_050874405.1 bacterium | reverse complement strand
GTTATAGTCCATATTATAGTGATATCAGTGGATTTGTTCGAATACCTTAAGGACTTTTTCTTTCAATTCACCTTTTGTTGAATTGTTATAAATCACATAATCTGATTTTTTTACTTTTTCATCTTGGCTTAGTTGTGAATTCAAACGAATTTGAGCATACTCTTTTGTGTATTTATTTCTTGCAATCAATCTTTCTAAGCGGATTTCATCATTTGTATAAACAAAAAGAATCTTATCAAATAAATTCTGCATATTTGCTTCAAACAAAAGAGGAATTGCAACAAATACAATTTTTTGAGATTTGTTTATTTCAAAAAATTTAAGTATTTCCTTTCTAATTTGTGGGTGCAAAATACTTTCTAATTTAGCTTTTAATTTCAGATTAGAAAATACGATTTTTCCTAATTTTTCACGTGAAATATTTTGATTCTCATCTAAAATATCATAAGAACTAAAAGCTTCAATTATTTCAGAATTATTTTCTAAAAGTTTATGACAAACTTTATCTGTATCTAAAACTAAATAGCCGAATTGTTGCAAAATCGCTTCAACAGTAGATTTTCCACTTGCAATGTTTCCAACAAGCGCAACTCTAATCATTATTTTTAGAAATCCTATTTAAGAAATTACGAAGTTCTTTAATTTGTTGAGGTTTAATCGGTTTCAAATCCCCACGCTTCATACCGTCAAGATTCAATGTTGCATGCTGAATACGTTTAAGAGTTAAAACATTAAATCCTAAAAATTCAAACATCTTACGAATTTGTCTATTCATTCCTTGATACAACAAAATCTCCATAACAGTATGTTTATCATCGACCTCTAAAACATCAACTTCTGCATAAGCAAGTTTATTAGGTTCTATTTCAATACCTTTGTACATTTTATCAATATCGTTTTGAGAAATTTTACCGTCAATTGAAACTCTGTACAATTTCGGAACTTTGACAGACGGGTGAGTTAAATCATTAATCAAATCACCATCATTTGTCAAAATAATTAATCCTGTAGATTCTCTATCTAATCTTCCTACAGGCTTTAAGTTGTGAAGATTTTCCGGAATTAAATCATAAATAGTTTTACGCCCCTTTTCATCTTCAGAAGTCGTGATATATCCTGCAGGTTTGTAAAAACGGTAATATTCATGTTTAACAGGATGAATCATTTTCCCATTTACAAAGACTTTATCTTTCGGTTGAACAGTATAACCAAGTTCAGTAATTTTTTTACCATTAACTGCAACAACACCGGAGTCTATTAATTCATCAGCTTTTCTTCTTGAACATAAGCCTGATGATGCTATATATTTATTTAAACGAGCTCCGGACATTTCAAAACCTCGTCAAATGATTTAGCTAAAACTTCCGGCATTCTGCGGTACAATTTTCCGTTATTGTTAATGGCAACAACGGAAACATCTGCATCTATACAAACTTTGCCGGTTTCTTTTTCTTTGATAATTTGTTTGAATTTAACTGTAAATCCGTTAAACTCAACAATCTCTGTTTCAACAGATAAAACATCTTCCAATTTAGCAGACATTTTATATTTTACGTTCAAATTAACAACAGGGAGCACAATATCTTTATTTTTTAATTCTAGCAAATTATGTCCCATCATTTCGCATAAGCAAACACGACCCATTTCAAGCCATCTAAGGTACGAACCATGCCAAACAACACCATAAGCATCAGTGTCTGAATAATAAACTTTTTGTTCAAATATATGTTTCATAATCAGATTATATCATTAAAAATAAGAAATTTACTACTTTTTATGTATAATTGAAATATGGATAAAAAGATTTCTGAAAAAGTAATAAACCGTTTAACCTTGTATCATTGCATTTTGCAAGATTTTATTGATAAAGGGAATGAATATATTTCAAGTAAACAAATTGCAACACTTTTGAGAATTGATGATTCTCAAGTCAGAAAAGACATCAATTTGTTGAACAATTCTGGGAAATCTCGAGTGGGATATATAGTAAAAGAGTTAAAAAAGTCTATTGAAACAACACTTGGCTTTGCAAAAACCAAAAATGCGTATATTATTGGAGCCGGAAATCTGGGAATGGCGCTTGCAAAATACGATAATTTTACAAGTTATGGACTAAATATTATTAGTTTGTTTGACAATAATCCTGATAAAATTGGCAAAGACATCAATAATAAAAAAATTCTTGATATAAAAGAACTACCCAAATATGCAAAAAAACATTCAATTGATATTGCGATATTGACAGTTCCAGGAAAGTTTGCTCAATCAACAGCAGAATTTTTAGTTAAATCAGAAATTAAATATATCTGGAATTTCACACCGACAGTTTTAGATGTTCCACAAGACGTTCAAGTTTGGAACGAAAACTTAATGGGTAACTTCCTACAATTCACATTTAATATTTAGGGTTAACAGCCTCTTACGATTAAAGGTACGCAAAAATATATGAAGTTGTCACCCTGAACTTGATTCAGGGTCTAGTAAAAGCAATAAGCGGCTAAAAGAAATTACATTTTGATTTCATTTCAACTTATTTATAGTAAGTTCAGAATGACATTAGGAGCTGATATATTATTCATATGTTAATGAGCTTACTAGCCGTTTACCAAAAAATTTCAAAATGATTGATGACTAATTAAGTTTTGGAGCTTTTGTGTTATACTTCTTTTATAAATTTTTAGGGAGAGAAAATTATGTTGGATAGTATTTTAGCCGGTTTAAT
>JBNMKP010000253.1:0-2726 GCA_050874405.1 bacterium | reverse complement strand
GAACATTTGCATCTTCTTTTCCGGCTTCAAAATTATCTTCTGCACCCTCAGCAGCATTTCTGATAGCTTTTTCACCACCGGCAATAATACCCTGAACCATTGACGGGTCAACACTGAATGTAGGAGGACATTCAGAAGCATCTAAAATTCCAAGTCGTCCTGATGTTCCTGCACCAAAGTAAAACAATCTTCCGCCTTTTAGAAAAGCTTTTGCAATAACATCAATTGCTGCAGCGATATTAGGAGCTTCATCTCCAACAACTTTTGCAACAATCTGATCTTCTTCGTTCATTTTTCTAACCATATCAATGGTAGATAACAAATCGATGTCTTTTGTGTTTTCATTTCTGTACTCGGTAATAACTTCTGCCATATCCAACTCCTTTTTTGAAGATTTGAAAAATTTCAAACTTCAAAATTACACTAATTTAACCAAATTTGCCATTTCAATTGCAGTTTTAGCTGCATCAGAACCTTTATTGCCAGCTTTAGTACCGGCTCTTTCAATTGCTTGTTCAATATTATCAGTTGTAAGAACTCCAAAAATTACAGGAACACCTGTTTGCAAGCTCACTTGTGCAACACCTTTTGAAACTTCTGCTGATACAAAATCAAAATGAGGTGTTGAACCCTTAATAACCGCACCAAGTGTAATAACAGCATTATATTTGCCGGATTTAGCACATTTTAGAGCAATCACAGGAATTTCAAAAGCTCCAGGAACTTTAACAACATCAATGTTATCTGAATTTACACCATGTCTTACAAGTTCATCAATTGCACCAGACAAAAGTTTTGAACCAATAAAATCATTAAATCTGGAAATAATTATACAAAATTTATCTTCATTAGTTGTTGTTAATTGCCCTTCAAATGTCTTCATTATACTTTCTCCTTTGAGTATCCCTACCTTTGCATGATACTATATACAAGGTTATTTTACAAGGATAGCACCAAAAATCTTATAAAAAATATATAATGAAACAAGGATTAGCAAAAATCCACTGACTTTCATGATTTTATCTGAAATATCATAAAACTTCGAACTGGTTTTAATTTTGGAAGTCAAGAAGCCTGCAATAATTAAAATCAAACCTTGACCAACAGAGAACAAAAATAGCATTATTACGGCATAACTAATCTTTGCAGACATTGAAGCAAAAGCCATAATACTTGCCAAAATTGGAGTAGAACAAGGAGTTCCAATCAATGCAAAAACAGCTCCCAACAATAGAGGATAAACAAAATCATTACTAAAATTATTTTTAGGAATTTCTTTAATAATTACGGGCATATTAAAATCAATCACACCCACAATTTTTAAACCCATTATCAAAATAACAGAAGCAATAACCAATGCAAAATACGGATTACCAACAAACATCTTACCCGTTAATGCACAAATTGCACCTATAACAGAGAAAACCAAACCTGTACCGATAACAAAGAAAATCATTTGCACAAGTGTTTTCATCGGTTTTTCGTCAGAACACCCTCCAACATATCCGATAATCAACGGCAACATTGACAATGAACACGGAGAAATTGACGAAATTAAACCTCCTAGAAATGATGCTCCCAATAATATATATATACTTGTTTGACTAGAAAAAAGTTGTGTAAGATTTTCCATTATTTTAAGCCCTTAATATCACGTTCTAATTCTGCAGCAGGAATTGCTGATTCAATACGTTTAGACTGAGTTCCGTCTGAATTCAACATAATAACAGTTGGAACAAGAGTTACATTGTATTTTTTGATTAAATTGTTATCCATGTCTTTTCGACTATCAACAACAACTTCTGTATAATTTACACTATCTTGATATTTAGGAAAAACTTGTTTGAAAGTTTTGTTAATCTCTTGGCATTCAAGACACATAGTTGATGTAAATTTTATGATGGTAGGCTTACCGCTTGCTTGTGCAACATTAGATGTATCCTGTTTAAAAGTTAATCCGAAGAATGCTAAAATAGGTATTATCAAAATTGCAAGAATAGTTAAAATCGTCTTTTTGTCCATAATTCTCTTATCTCCTTATTTACATATAACATATTATTATAAACAAGGAGAAAATTTTACAATCCTCCGACTGGAGAATGGAAGTATCCTTACTAGAATTTCAACTTTTTAAAATAACTTTCGTCATTAATCGCTTCCTCAGTACAACCAATTCCAGCTTCTGCCATTGATTCTGAATTCCCTGGGCAAGAATAATAATATGAACTAATAATCTTTTTCAAAATATAACTTGATTTTCCAAAAGGCCTAACCCTATTATCTTCTGGACTATAGAACCAGAAAAAAGTATCTTTACCCCATCTATCAGGCGGATTTTTCCAACCGTTAATATCCACAATCAAAACAGTGTAATCCGTTGGATTCCAACCGTCCCAAGTGCTATTCCAATCATTCAAAGTTGCAAACCACAACAACATTCCATCAGTTAAACAATACGGCGGCCAATAAATTGTTTGAGCAGAACCACCTGCAATATGAACACCGCCATAGTTGTGGTAATTTCCCTCTTTTTGGTTTTGAGGAACAAGACAACCTCCATCTTTAAAATACAAACGAATCGTGTCAGTATCTCTATTTTTCAAGATATCACTTATATTAACCTCATCAGCAACCATTCGACCAATCCCGTCTTGAATAATAGAATTTGCCCTTAATAACCTTGTACGCATTTCTTTTGCTTTGTAATTATGAATTAATGTTGGAAT
>JBNMKP010000252.1:0-2737 GCA_050874405.1 bacterium | reverse complement strand
CCCCCACTTTAAAACTATGTAAGTTAAAAATTAACCTTCAACAGCTTCAATAAGTTTGTTGATATCTTCAACCATTGCATCTGGATCATATCCGTGAACTTTTGCACCTGCTTCAAGGTTTTCAAATCTTGCTGCTGCACAACCAATACAGCCTAAACCATATCTGTGGAATACTTCAATACTTTCAGGGTGTTTTTGTGCAATTTCCATAATATTCATTTCTTTTGTAACTTTATCAGCCATAATCTTATCTCCTTTTTGACTTTTGCGTAAATATCATTATAGTACATTATACATGAAAAAAGAAGGATTGGTATATGATGGAATTATTGAAATTTTTTATTAAAGACGAAGTTCCTGCAGTAGGTTTATCTAAGTTTAAAGAAGATGAAAACAGACATTATTACTACGAACCACCTAAAATTAAATACTATAAACAAACATTTAAACCAAATTATAGTAATAATTTCTTCTTGTTATAAAATTATAGTTCACAAATCTTAATAATAGACTGTAAATTAATCAATTTTTGCTTCAAAATATACTTATATATAATATAGGGAAAAATTGGGGACTAATATGAGCAGTCAAATTGGAAAAATATTATTAGGACAAAATATTTTATCACCGGCAAGAGTTCAGTCTGGTGCAGTTTCATCAACAAGAGGAATTACTCCTCGCTTTAAATCTGCTTCATACGCATCTATTCCGTATGAAAGAGCTCCTCAAGTATTAGATACTGTTCCGACTAAAGATTCTAATGGACAACCGCTTTTGGTAGGTTATGTAACTCCATCAAAATCTTGGATTTGCTAACCCATTAAATCTAATTTACCTCCTTTGTCAGTATTTGACAGATTTGGGTGAAATGGATTGTAACCAGATTTGTTCGCTTGATTTATAAAATCAAACGAACTTTTTTGTGCTTCTTGAGAATTTCTTGTTTCAAAAAGCTTTACAGGTTGAACCGTGTACATGTATTGTCGTTTTACTTCATCAATTGCGTTGAACATAATTACTCTCTCATATAAATAAAGTTTTTTACGCTTGTTTAATTTCAATAAAAAAGAGAATCGTTACAAATTTAACAATTCCCTTTTTATAATTTAAATTTGATAATTCTTATTGATCACTTTCGTGATGGTCATTTTCTTTCATCAATTTTGCAAAATCTGAAGGTTTAAGACTTTGAACAAAGTTTTTGAATTCTTCTGCTTCTTGTGCATCTTTTGTACTGTCTGTAGAAACAGAACCGTTAGATAGGACGTTAGCTGTTACATAAATTGGAGCATCAATTCTAATTGCGATTGCGATTGCATCAGATGGACGAGAATCGATTTCAATGATTTTGCCGTCATCTTCATTTTCAAGAAAAATAGTTGCAAAATATGTTTCTTTTTCTACGTCATTGATTTCAACTTTAGAAATTTTGTAACCGACTTTTTCAATTATGCTAATAATCAAATCATGTGTCATTGGACGGGTTACAGATAAATTTTCAATTTTACGAATAATAGAACTAGCTTCTGCAGAACCAATCCAGATAGGAAGGGCACGTCTGTTTTCTTTGTCGTGAAGTACAACAATTGGGGAACCGGTTCTTGTATCAAGGGCAATGCCCATAACTTTCATTTCAATCATAATAATATAAGCCTCTTTAAATATCTTACTTTTATTGTAGCTTAATAAAATTTGCCGGTCAATATGAAAAATGGAGGAGAAAGAATTGAAAAGGTTATTTGTAAATGTTTTAAAATATTTGAAGATAGGATATTTTTGTAAAAGGTATTTACGAATAAAAATATTTATGTTACAATTGATTTTGTAATCCGAGAAACGGAGTACTGATAATTAAATACAAGAATCTTGGAGAAGTGGCCGAGTAGGCTTAAGGCGGCACCCTGCTAAGGTGTTGTATGGGGTTACCTGTACCGTGGGTTCGAATCCCACCTTCTCCGTTTTTTAGTTGGAACTTAGAGAATAAGTGAAGATAGAATATCAAAAAACCTCCTTAATAAGGCGGTTTTTTGCATGTGATTTTATTTAGAGAATTTTTCTTCCAAAACTTTTGCTAATTTTTCTTGTATTTTGACACACAGTTTGAGAAAAACAGACGGTTTGAGAATACTCCTTAAAAGCCCCTAAAATTAAGACTTTTTCATGGTCGGAAGTCTAAAAATCAGAATTCTCAAACTGTACGAATTTGTTTGTTTTGTGTGTGAAATTGTTTTTTATTCCATTTTAAAAAATCAACTTATTTTTGTATTTTAGCCTTGTTTGATAATTTCAGCAAGTTTGAGAATTTCGGTTACGCACATTTTGAAATTTAACCAAATTTTGTAAAAATTTGATTTGATACGAAACCGACACAAAGGTCGGAATTAGTGTTCCAATTTCTTGCATTCGGAGTTAATGTGTCAGTACGATGAGTAATAAAGAATTTATTAGCATTAATAAAGTTGCAGAAGCAAAAGGCTTAAAATCAAATCGTTCTTTACGATTAGAGATTAATAAACCCGAAAGTAAATATATTGCTCGTGAAGTTAAAGTCAATGGTGGAACTTCTTATGAAATATTGTATTCAAGTTTAGAACCGGAAATACAAGAAAAACTTCGAGAGGGGAATCCTAAGTCATCAGCACTTGTTCCATTAAATTATCAATCAACAACTTTTGTATCTGAAAGTGCAAGACTGACATCACTTGCAAGATTAGATATTGTAAAAGCATTATTGAAT
>JBNMKP010000251.1:0-2745 GCA_050874405.1 bacterium | reverse complement strand
GATGTAGCACATAAAATTTTAAAAGAGGGAGTAGGGTATATTTTCCCTACTCTTGTAACTGATACTGTTGAAAATACAAAACGTCAGATAAAAATTATTAAAGAAGCTGCTCAAAAAACGACTTCTGATATGGCAAAAATTTGCGGAATTCACCTTGAGGGAATATTTTTAAACCCTGAAAAAAAATGTATTCATAATGCTGCAGATTTTTTAGAACCAACATTTGAAAATATAAAACGTGTTGAAGACGATTTTATCAAAATTATGACAATTGCACCGGAACTTGCAAATCCCGATGTTTTAAAATATTTGCAAGATAAAGGAATTAAAGTTCAAGCTGGTCACTGCGTTGGCGGAGATTTGTCCTTTTGTGATGGCGTAACTCATACTTTCAACGGAATGAAAGGAATTGTTCATCGAGGTAAATCAACGGCTTTAAGTGCTTTAATAGACGATAACATTTACACTGAAGTTATTGCAGATGGTGTTCATGTTTCAGACGATGCATTGAAACTATTGTTCAAGACTAAACCTGCAGATAAAGTTATCTTGATTTCAGATTGTTTATCTTGTACTCATAGTGATGTAAAAGAGTTTGTTTTTTCTGATGAAAAAATATATTTTGATGGTGCAAAAGCGACTTCTGCAGAGGGCACAATTGCCGGAAGTACAAAGCTTCTACCGGATATTGTAAAAATTATAGGGAATAAAAATCTTTTCAATCCTCAATTTATTGAAAATCCTTATATTTATCACAACCTTGATAGTCGAGGTAAAATTGAGTGGGACGAAGATTTTAATATAGTAAAAGTTAAATATTAACTTTTGGAGTAAAAATAAATGAGAAGTGACAATATTAAAAAAGGAATAGCTCACACCCCACATAGAGCCTTACTTATGGCAACAGGTGTAAGTAAACAAAATATGGACGCACCGTTCATTGGGATTGCAAGTTCTTTTACCGATTTGGTTCCGGGGCATGTTGGAATGAGGGATTTGGAACGTCAAATTGAGAAAGGAATTCACACTGGTGGGGGGCAAGCTTTTATTTTCGGTGTTCCTGCTGTTTGTGATGGTATTTCTATGGGGCATTCCGGAATGAGATATTCTCTACCGTCAAGAGATTTGATTGCCGATTGTGTTGAAACAATGGCAGAAGCTCATCAACTTGATGGATTAGTTTTACTTTCAAATTGTGACAAAATTACCCCAGGAATGTTGATTGCCGCAATGCGTTTGAATATTCCGACAATTATTGTTACAGCAGGTCCAATGCTTGACGGCGAAAGTCGCTGCGAAAAGTTATCAATGATTAAAGCTTCTTTTGAGGGTATTGGGAAATACAGAAGTGGACAAATTGATAAAAATAGACTTCTTGAAATGGAAGAAGAATCTTGTCCTAGTGCCGGTTCTTGCCAAGGAATGTACACTGCAAACACTATGGCTTGTTTAACAGAAGCAATGGGTATGAGTTTACCGTTCTGTGCAAGTGCTTCTGCTGTATCATCTAAAAAACGAAGAATTGCATTTGATAGTGGTGTCCAAATTGTTGATTTGGTTAAAAAAGATATAAAACCACGTGATATTGTAGATAAAGATACATTGAGAAATGCAATTATTTGTGACTTAGCTTTAGGTGGTTCGACTAATTCATTTTTGCATATTTTGGCAATTGCAAATGCCGGTGAAATTGATGTTACATTGAAAGATTTTGAAGATTTAAGTCATAAAATTCACCAAGTTGTAAAACTTGACCCTGCAGGAAATCCAACTATGACAGATTTCCATAAGGGTGGTGGAATGCCTGCCCTTATGAAAACATTAATAGATGCAAATATCGGAATTGTTGATAAAAATACTTGTTGTGGCTTAAAATTATCTGAAATAACTCAAAATGCCTATATAAATAAAGATTTAATCCACCCATATAATGAACCATTTACAACAAAACCGGGGCTTGGAATTCTATATGGAAATATTGCTCCAGATGGGTGCGTAACTAAAATTTCAGGAATTGATGAAAAATGCTACGAATTTGAAGGAGTTGCAAAGACTTTTGACTCCGAAGAGGAGGCTATGGCTGCTCTTGAGGGTGATAAAATTCATGATGGTGATATTGTCGTAATTCGTTACGAAGGACCAAAGGTTGGCCCAGGAATGCGAGAAATGCTTGCTCCTACATCATTACTTGTTGGTAAAGGATTAGGTACTACTTGCGCTCTTATTACTGATGGTAGATTCTCTGGTGGTACTCGAGGAATTTGTATCGGTCATGTTTGCCCAGAAGCTGCTATGGGTGGAAATATTGCACTTATTCAAGATGGTGATGAAATTAAAATCAATATTAATACTCGTGAAATTACACTTATGGTATCAGATGAAGAACTATCTGAGCGCAGAAAACATTTGAAGCCTTTTGAACTAAAATGTAAATCAGGCTATCTTGCAAAATATGCAAAAAATGTTCAAGATGCTTCGCATGGCGCAATTGTTTAAGGAAAAAATATAATGGACGAAATTAAAAAGATAATAAATGACACAAATTTAGAGCATATTGCAATCATTATGGACGGTAACAGACGTTGGGCAAAAGAAAAAAATCTTCCATCTGCTATGGGACATAAAAAAGGTGTTGATGCTCTAAAAAACATTTTGCGAGCTTGTAATGAGTTCGGAGTTAAATATTTAACAGGTTATGCTTTTTCAACCGAAAACTGGAATCGAAAAAAAGAAGAAGTCGAATTT
>JBNMKP010000250.1:0-2783 GCA_050874405.1 bacterium | reverse complement strand
GTTAATGAGCTTACTAGCCGTTTACCAAAAAATTTCAAAATGATTGATGACTAATTAAGTTTTGGAGCTTTTGTGTTATACTTCTTTTATAAATTTTTAGGGAGAGAAAATTATGTTGGATAGTATTTTAGCCGGTTTAATAAGTTGGATAGAGGGAGTTATCTCTGCAATGGGACCTTTAGGAATTTCATTGTTAATGGCGATTGAGTCATGTAATATTCCTTTGCCATCAGAAGCAGTTCTTCCATTTGCAGGATATTTGGTTAGTAAAGGGGCAATGAACTTCCACTTAGCAGCAATTGCAGGAGCTTTTGGTTGTGTAATCGGTTCAATACCATCTTATTATATTGGATTTTTCGGAGGAAGAAAATTTGTCGAAAAATATGGAAAATATTTTCTTGTTTCTAAAAAGGATTTAGATGAAGCAGACAAATGGGTTGATAAATATGGAGATTGGGCATTTTTCTTATGCAGAATGCTACCTGTTGTGAGAACATTTATCTCTCTTCCTGCAGGAATTTTAAAAGCAAGAAAAAGAACTTTTTTCTCTTTAACATTCTTAGGTTCTTTAATCTGGAGCTATGTTTTAGTTTACGTAGGACTAAAACTTGGTGAGCATTTAGACAAATTAAAAGCAATTTGGCACAAATTTGATGCCGTAATCATCATCGCAATATTAATATTAGGCGGAATATATATTTATAAACACATAAAACATCTAAAAGAAAGTTAGTCGTTAAAAATAAATAATTTATAAATTTCAAGATTAAGTGCATTTGCAATTTTGGTAATTGTTTGTAGTGATGGAGATTGTTCTCCACGTTCAACGATTCCCATAGTTGAACGAGCCAAACCTGCCATATCGGCAAGCCCCTCTTGTGAAATGCTTCTTTTTATTCTCTCAAGTCGGATATTCATTCCTACTTTTTTATCGATTTCATCTGTTTTTATAGTCATATTGTCTATTATTATAAACAATTGACTTATAATAATACACGTGATATTGTATGCATGTTACACACAATAGTGTAGGAATAGTTTAATATAATAAGGGAGAATAATAAAATGAATAGACTTATAAACTTATCCACTTATAGACCTAAGACCAATAAAAACATAAAGAACTTATTGTTTTATTCCCTTAATGCCCTATTACCTAAAAAGAAATTTGCATTTACGTTGGCGAAAGGTGCTACGCACGTAGCTATGCCACCAATAAAGGTGAAATTTGCATTTACGTTTGCGGAAGTATTAATCACCCTCGGTATTATTGGTGTAGTTGCGGCATTGACTATTCCATCTTTAATAAATAATTACAAAGCAAAGCAACTAGAAGTCCAATTCAAAAAGGCTGATTCAATTATTACACAAGCTTTAAAGAAAACAGCTGATGAAGCAGGATATGATTCTATTGCAGATTTGAATATTCCTGGGCGCCAAGTTACGAACGAAAATTTGTCAGAACTTCGCAAAGTAGTTTCCGAAGACCTGAATCCTATTTGGCTAAGACAATTTACAACTCTAACACCGGTAAATTATTCTACAGTTTATTGGAAAGGACATAGATGTCATTCTATGCACGGGCCAATCTTTGGAATGTATGCAACATGTTGGTATAATTTTGGAGATAATAAACCTTACCACCTCCAAGATGGTTTGACGATTACAGGGTTAGCAGTTCAATATGGAGGAATAAATCACCCAGGGCTTATATCTTTTTTATTTGACACAAATGGGCCTTATAATGGTCCAAATCGTTGGGGGCACGACATTTTTGTTTATTATTCTGATATTAAATATAGTACAATGTGCAACCCAACACTCCAAAATTCAGGGAATCAGTTTGGTTGTTACTACTGGGCAAAGAATAATATAAATCCAAAAGACAAATCAACCCCGTATTGGAATGTTTTATACAAACCATTGAGCTATTGGCAAAAGAAATAAATGGAAATATACTTCTCCTAGTGACAGGAATTACTACGCCGCTCCGTAAATGGTACTTTGCACTCTGCTCGTGCGAATTGCCGAGTTTCTCTTTTGTGAAAACTTTAATTTCGAAAGAAAGTATCCCCGTGTTGAGGATTGTTACGTCACTTTGTGGAGTAAATTTCTCAATTGATAATAAATGTTCCTCACAATGACATGACTTTTTTAGTAAAATGGGAATAGATCATTAAAATTGTAACACTCAAAGGAAAACATTATCCGTTCAAATTTCAAAGACATTGGTGGCATTGTGCCCCGTCCAAAATACAATTTATACGCCTCGCATTAAACGGCTACGGCTCCGCCTTTCAGCCTCTGCTCGGCGCAAAAAAAAAAAAACGACTGTTTTACGAGTCGTTGAAAATCAATAGGAAAAAGGGAAAGGAAATTTTATTATTTTTTGGTTATTGTTTGTCTTGGTTGTTATTTTTTTATTTTCCCTCGCCCTTTTTAAGGGAGAGGGTTAGGGTGAGGGTTTCACCCTGCTTGACGATTATTCATTTGTCTTACAAGTTCCAAAGTCATTGGTGGCATGGCTACGTGCGTAGCACTTATGCATTGAATGTTTTGAAACTTGATTCTACGTTCTTTGATATTACTTTCTTAACTGCATCGATTTCTGTTGATATTGCGTTTTCTTCGGTATCTAATTGTTTCAATTTCAATTCCAAGTTCTTATCTTGTGCTTGAATGATTTCGATTTTTGAGTTAATTTCTTGGATTTCTTTATCGTATTGGTTTTTGTTGTAGTTGTATTGATTCATTGCATCGTTATATGCATTGTCATCACATGT
>JBNMKP010000249.1:0-2784 GCA_050874405.1 bacterium | reverse complement strand
GCTCTTTTAATACCTGTAGCTTCAGCCATTGCTCTACCGTGAGGAGATTCAAGGGCATCAATATTTAAAAAGTCATATATTGTAACAGAACAACCGATTGATGCTGCAACAATTGATTTATCTCTTATACCCAATTCGTCTAAAACTTCTGCAACAAGTCTGATTGCAACACCGTGGTCACACCCAGGGCAGAATGTATATTTTACATCATCTTTAAAAGAATCCGCAATTTTAAAAACTTGAGTTTCCATTATTTTAAGCCCTCCATTACCTGTGAAACAATTTCTTCTGGAGACGGAGGAGCTCCAACTCCTTTGTGAATCAATTCAACCGGAACTTCACCGTTAACGGCAAGTCTAACGTCATTAACCATTTGTCCCATATTAACTTCAACAACGATGAATTTTTTAGTCGTTTTAGATAATTCTTGTAATCTTTTATTCGGGAATGGGAATAATGTAATCGGTCTTAAAATACCTGCTTTAATACCTTGTTGTCTTAACAACTTAGCAGCGGTTTTAACGTTTCTTGAAGTTGAACCAAAACTTACAAGAACAACATCTGCATCTTCTGTTCCGATTTCTTCCCACTCTGTTTCATTTTCTTCTAATTTTCTATATTTATCATAAAGTTTTTCTAAGAACTCACATTGAGTATCCGCAATAGGAGCATAAGATCTGATAATTCTTGCTTTTCTATCTTTAGCCCCGCTCAAAGCCCAATCAGAATTATCAATTTCCGGATACGGATATTCTTTAAATTCAACCGGTTCCATCATTTGACCTAACAAACCATCTGCCAAAAGTACTGTTGGATTTTTATATTTTTGAGCAAGATAAAATGCTTTATATGTTAAATCAGCACATTCTTGAACTGTTGCTGGAGCTAAAACGATAAGTTTATAATCACCGTTTCCGCCACCTTTTGTAGCTTGGAAGTAGTCACCTTGAGATGGGTAAATATTACCTAACCCTGGACCACCTCTCATAACACTTACTAACACAACAGGAAGTTCATCTGCTGTTGCATAAGATAAGCCCTCTTGCATCAAAGAAACAGCACAAGAAGATGATGAAGTCATTGCTTTTACACCTGTTGAGCATGCTCCGATAACCATATTTATAGCGGCTAATTCACTTTCTGCTGAAACATACGCTCTATTTAATTCCTGCATTTTACCGCTCATAAATTCTCCGATTTCACTCTGTGGAGTAATCGGATATCCGAAATAGCACTGACACCCTGCAAGTACCGCAGCATTTGCAATAGCATAGTTACCTTTCATTAAAACTTTTTTACCTGTTAAACATTCAACCATATATTTATCCTCTGTAAACCTCTGTTATAGCTAAATCTGGACATCTTGTAGCACACATTGCGCAACCTAAACATTCGTGATTAGGGTCACTAAATTCTACTACTCTGTTTCCCAACTTATTTGTCTTATCACTAACTTTGATAAGATTTTTCGGACATTCTTTTATACATAAATAACATGCCTTACATTTTTCTTGATTAATAACTATCCTACTCATATATCCCTCTTTCAAATATACTCTCTCCACATTTTATCACTAATAACCAAAAGTAAATACCTAATCTTAACATTTGTAATAAATATGCGTAATAAAATTTACTAAAAATTCTATGCCTGCTAAAATCATTATGTAGGGATATATTTTTTAAGGACAAAAAGATGGCTCAAGAATTAGAACTAATCGTTGATATGTTAAGGGAGATGAAAAGAGCTAACAACACTAATAGTGAAAGTTTTGACAAGTTGTTGGCTAATATTGGAAGCAAGTTAGATGTTATTGATAAAAATTCAACTTCATCAGCTCTTCTGAAGGCTTATTTCGGTGAAATAGCCAAGTCTGTAGATGATAAATATACCACTACTTTAAACAAATTTTCTGATATTGAAAAAGCTCTTAAAGCAATCTTTCAAGATCAAAATGAGCATGTCAAAAATAAAGATATTAAGGAATTGTTTGGTTCTTTCACTTCAAGCATGAACAATTTCTACACAGAAGCCAGACAACAAAAAGTTCTACTTTCAAGTATAGAAACAAAATTGGCTGAAATTAGCAACGATGAATCCGATAAAAATGATATCCTTAGAACAATTACCCTTTTAAGAAATGATTTTGAAAATCTTAATCATGGATACAAAAGCATAATCGATAATGTTAATTCAGACTTAAAATCAATCCTTACAAATTTAATCAAATCCGACCAAACAACAATAAACAATCAAATTAAAGAACAAGTTGATGTTTTGTATAAAGCGACAAATGATATCATTTCTTACTTGAATTCTATTGATAAAAGAGATGCAAATTTAGAAATGTTACTCTCAAATGTTGTAACAAATGAGAGTTTGAAACTTACACAAGGCGCAATTGATTCTATTATTCAAAAATCTGAAGAAATTTCAGAAAAAATTACACATTTAGCAGATAAACCTGATATTGAGGGTTTGCAAACTGCTGCAAGTATAATGAATCAAAAACTTGACGAAACAGTAACCAAAGAATTATTTACAAAAATTTCTACAACAACAGAAGACCTTGTTACATCAACGGACGAAATCAAAAAGACATTAGCTGATGTGACTCAAAATATTGAAACATTACCAAATACTGAAAAATTAGAATCTTCAGTTCTTGATTTGTATAGCAAATTGGAATCTTTATCTGAAGATATTGCCAATGCAAATGTAACTGAAAATATTACAGATATTGAAAAAAAATTAGAAGAATTTAATTCTGAATTAACTGTTAT
>JBNMKP010000248.1:0-2802 GCA_050874405.1 bacterium | reverse complement strand
TATTATAATGTTGTTTCTTGTATCGGCAACTCTTTTTATTAATCCTCGAGATTCCATTTCATTCAACATTTTTCCAACGTGAGCTTTTCCTTTAAACAACAATTTTGCTAACTCAGATTGAGAAATATCCGGATCAAAATGAAGAGCATATAAAATAGTAAATTCATCAGGGCTGCAACATTCTGCAATTTTTTGAGCTTGAAATTCTCGTCTGAAAGATTTATTAAAATTTGCAGTATAGTCGATTTGGTAAGCTAAATTTTCTTCTAATTCCTTAAATGTAGGATAATTTCCTTTCATACCTGTATCCTTTTCAACCCGTATCTATTGTAATTGTACTATGTATGGAGTATAAATGCAATCCTTGATTGACATCAAAAAACAAATATTTTATTATTACGGTAGAAAATTCTACCTTGTACTAGTAAAGTTGGAGAGCTATATGAAAATCAAAATGACAAGAAAACAAATGGCTATTGCCGTTTTATTGGTAATTATTGTGCCAATTATATATAATAAAGTTTCAGGAACTTTTATTGGCTTGTTGCAAAGACAAGCTATGATGCAGCCAAAAGAGGTTGTTATTGATAATCCTGAAATGAAAGATATAAATGTTTCAGCAGAAGCAACAGGCAGAGTTGAAGCTAAATATTCAGTAGATGTAATTGCTCGTGTGGCAGGATTTTTATTGAAAAAATACTTTAAAGAAGGCGATTTTGTACATAAAGGTCAATTGTTATTCCAAATTGATCCAAGAGAATACCAATTGGAAGTAAATAATTCAAGTGCAACAGTAAATCAATACAGTGCATTGTTGAAAAATTCTCAACAAGAATTGAATAGAGCAAATGCTTTAATTAAAGAGGATTTAATTAGTCATTCTGATGTAGATTCTAGTTTAGCTGCAAGAAACCAAAATAGAGCATTACTTGATGCTGCACAACAAAAACTTGCATTAGCTAGAGTTAATTTAAGTTATACTTCAATAAAATCTCCAATTGAGGGTAGAATCGGTAAAGTTAATATTACTGAGGGGAATTATGTTACTCCTACATCTGGTTCTTTAGTTAATATTTCTAGTACAAACCCTGTGTATGTTACATTTAGTTTGAAATCTAGTGATTTTGTAAAATTGTTAAAAGCCAGTGATAGATTTAAAGATGTTCAAGTTAAAGTCCAATTTGAAAATGGAAATTGGTATGACAAAATTGGTACAATTGATTTTGTTGATAATAAAATTGACCAAAATTCCGGTTCTGTAGAGATGAGAGCAACTTTTGACAACTCTAAATATTACCTTGTTCCTGGGGATTATATGAAGGTTAAATTGATTGCACCAAGAAAAGTTTCATATATGACTGTTCCTCAATCTTGTACAAAGGGTGATGCGATGAGCGGTTACTATGTTTGGACGGTAAAAGATGACAAGAAGGATAAAAAAGGCTTAAAAGTTGTAGAGAAAAAAGATATTAAAGTTTCAGATGTTATTAATAACAATTGGGTTGTTGATAGTGGTTTGAAAAAGACTGATAATGTTGTTGTTTCTGGTATTCAAAACGTTACAGCAGACGGTCAAAAAGTTAAAATTATAGATTCTAAAACTTATGCAAAGAAAGAAGAAGCAGGTAAAGAGTAGTGAAAAAAATATTTGATAAAAGTAAATTGTACTTTTTTATACAAAAGCCAAGATTTGCACTAGTAATTTCAATCTGTATTGTGATTGTCGGATTGATATCAATGTTCAGCTTAAAACAGGAGAGTTACCCAGATGTAACACCTCCGCAAATTCAAGTCAGCGCAAATTATCAAGGTGCAAGTGCAGAGGTTATTGAGTCTTCTATTGCGACAGTTTTAGAAAATAAATTAAACGGTGTTGAAAATCTTTCATATATGTCTTCAACTTCTTATGATGGAAGTTATTCGTTGACGATGTATTTCAAGGTTGGTTCTGATAAGAACATCAACTTGATGAATGTTCAAAACCGTATTCAACAAGTTCAATCACAGTTGCCGGAAGATGTTCAAAGAACAGGCGTTACCGCAATTAGCCGTTCATCTGGTTCAGGTGCTTTAATTTTGACTCTTTATCCAGAATCCGGTAACTGGTCACAATTGGATTTGACTAATTATGGTTCAATTTATATCAAAGACGAATTGAAACGTGTTGATGGCGTTGCCGATATCAATGTATATGGTGCAGGTGATTATTCAATGAGGGTTTGGCTTGACCCACAAAAAATGGCTGGTTTAAATGTTTCAATCAGTGAAATAAAATCTGCAATTTCAAACCAAAATACTCAGGTAACGGCTGGATCTTTAGGTGCATTACCTACAAATGATCCTCAAGCTTTACAACTTACATTAAAAACAAACGGTAGATTGTCTGATGTTAAAGAGTTTGAAAATATAATTATTCGTTCAAATATGGACGGTTCAAATATTAGATTGAAAGATGTTGCAAGAGTTGAATTAGGTGCTCAATCTTATTCAAACTTAGGTTTAGTTAATGGTAAACCGTCAGCGATTATAATGGTTTCTCAGCTTCCAGATGCGAACATTATTAATATGTCAAAAGCTGTTCATGCAAAAGTTGATGAATTGAATTCAAGGCTTACTAACGGAATTAAAATTTTAACTATTAAAGATGATGCAGATTATATCAAAGAGTCTATGCATGAAGTTGAATTCACAATCCTGCTTACTGCATTGATTGTTGTTCTTATCATTTTCTTATTCTTGGGTGATGGAATGGCAACTCTTGTTCCTTGTGCAACAATTCCGGTTTCGTTAGTTGGTACATTC
>JBNMKP010000247.1:0-2805 GCA_050874405.1 bacterium | reverse complement strand
CAAGCAAGTGAATTACGGGGCCTGACACCCTTGGTGCAACAGAAATTATTCTGCCTTCAACAAAAGCATCATCTGTTGACTGATAATGTGTTGCCATAATTGCGGCATAAACACCTAACAATATTAAAATACCGGCAGCAATTGCAGGTAAAAATACTCTTTTTTTAGTTAATTTCGGACGACGTTTTTTCAATTTCGCTTTCGCCAAAATTTCCAAGTCTTCACGACTTCTTCTCCATTTTCCTACGGGGTGGGAATCTTCACTAAAATTTTTCTTAAAATTTGTCATATTTTCCTCTTATCTTATATTTGTATATTTACTTTTGCTAATAAATTTTTCTTAATTTCTGAAAGAATTTCAAAAAAAGCATCTACTTTTTCTTCCGGAATATCTTTACAAGTGTAAGACCAAATTTTTAAAATAGTTGGTTTTACTTGTTCATAGACCTTTCGTCCCTCATCTGTTATTGAGATTTTGAAAGTTTTTCTACCTGAAACACTCTCCGTTTTAGAAATATACCCTTTATTTTCTAATATTGACACAATTCTTGAAACATTCGCTCTATCTTTTAGAGTCAACGCAGAAATTTGTCTTTGATAAAGTTCCTCATTTTCAATTAATACGGACAATACTGAAAATTGCTCCGGTGTAACATCGTATTGAAGATTTGAAAATGTTTGTATAGCAAGCATTTTTGACAAATTCCCAACACCTGTCAATTCCAAGCCTATTTTGTGTTTCATTTTCTGTTCGTTGTTCATGATTTCCTTTTGTGTTATCATAATAACATAAAAAAGGATAAAAAATAGCATGAAAAAACTTAAATTAATAATTTTACTTATATGTTTAACCCTAATTTCGCCACAAACGTTGGCAAAAATTAAGAATATTCAAGATAACAATGATTTACAATATATGAATTTAACTTGGTGGCAAAAATTCAACGACCAAAAGTTGAACGATTATTTAATGACAATATACAAAAATAATCCGGATTTAAAAATTGCAACCATTAAAAATAAACAATCTCAACAGGTAATGAAGCAAGCATTTGCAAATCAACTACCTCAATTGTATTTCAATGGTACGATGCAGAGAGAATTCACAGGCAGTACGCAAAGATTTGGTGATGTCGTTATTCCGGATTACAACCAAGCTCATTATATCTTACCGCTTACAATGTCTTATGAAGTGGATTTATGGGGTGAAAATTATTTAAAAACTAAGAGTTTGAAAAAACAAATTGAAATGACAACCCAAGATGAAAGAGCTTCATATATCTCAATTTCATCAAACTTTGCTTCAAATTATTACACATTGATTGGAATTGATAAACTTATACAAAACCAAAAAGATTTGTTAGAAATTGAACAAAATATCGTAAATCTAGAAGAGCAAAAATATAACAGTGGTTTATGCCCGATTGCAGAAGTTTTGTCAGAAAAACAATCCTTAACTCAAATGCAAGAAAGATTAAATTCATTAGAAGAAAGACAAGATATTGTCGTAAACCAACTAATTACCCAACTTGGGGATAGAATGCTTACGAAAATAGACAGAAATAGTTATGACTCAATATCTGCAATTCCAACACCAAATGATATTTCAACCGAATACATCGGTAATAGACCAGATGTTCAGAAAGCAGAATTATACATTCAAAAAACAGGAATTGATGTAAAAGTTGCACGTAGAGATTTCTTACCAAAATTCAGAGTTTACGGACAAGTAGGTTTTAATTCTTATGATTGGTGCAGAATGTTTGCTCCTCACACATTCTTATCAACGGCAGGAGTTGCGCCATCACTTGATTTATTCACAGGTGGCTACAAAAAAGCAGTTTTAAGATACAATAAACTTGAATACGAAAAAGCTTTGCAAATATATGAAAAAGCAATTCTTGCAGCAATTCAAGAGTTAAACGATGCAATGATGAGCATTAAAACCGCTAATTCAAATTATGAAAAGAGCAAAGAACGATTTAATCTTGAAAAAGAAAAACTCGATTTGTCTAACAACCAATACAAAATTGGCGGAAGAGCAAAACTCGATAATATGAAAGATCAACAAAACATTTTGATTGTCGAAGAAGATATGGTTACGAATAATATTAACCGTGTAATATCAACGATTAATTTGTACAAAGCAACAGGCGGAAAAGATTTTACCCAAGATTTGTAATAATAAATTAAATTGTTGCAGGAACTTTAACAGAATGATTCTGAGAGAAATTTTCAATAGGAATAGTAAAACCAAAAGTATTAGAATTCATGATTGAGCTTTCTGCAATAACTCGTCCACCGTGAGCTTCAATAATTTTCTTAGTTAAATACATACCAATTTCAACTCCGACTTTATCAAATTTTTGCTCTGAAGTTGAGTATTTTGAAAATAAAAGTTCCATAGTCTCCGGTGGAATATATTTACTTGAATTTTTAACTTTGAATTCAAAAGAATGATATTTTTTACGCATACTAATTTCAACTTTTGAACCTACAGGCGCATAAGTGATACCATTTTTAATAAAAATAGAAACAACCCTACTAAGTTCCGTTTTATCACCTGAAATTTTGAAGCCAGCAACAGATGGAGAAAGATCTATCTTTAGAGAATTTTCTTGAATTGTTTTTGACAAAGATTCCAAACTTGAATGAACAACAGGCATCAAATCAAAATTTGTATAATTTAACACCGCTTCGCCATTTTCAAACTTATAGGTAGCAAGAAGAGTGTAAAGCATTTCATACATATATTTGCATGAGTCCAGAGTCAGTGCAAGCATCTCTGATTGTGCCTCATTAAAT
>JBNMKP010000246.1:0-2820 GCA_050874405.1 bacterium | reverse complement strand
TAGGTTGATAAGTGGATAAGTGATTATGGGGAATAAGGAAAAGGGCAATAAGGCAATAAGTTCTTTACCGTGTAACTTGGGGTGGGCGAAAAATGTAACGGACTATTCACCTTTCACTTCTCACTAAATGCATGTCATTACGAGGAAAAATAAGCTGAGCAATGTGTGAAATAGCCTATACAGAGTGACGTCGTAATCTTGAACACCCCTTTCACCAATTATGGGCGAGGAATTATAGACTTGCGATATATTTTTCTATCTCTTCATCTGTATTCATTTCTGTTGCGGCAACAAGAATTTTGTGTTCATCAAGTTTAATTCCGCCAAGGATATTATTCGCTTTTAATTTAGACAAAAATTCATCAGAATTTTCAACTTCAATAGTAAATTCGTTAAAGAAATTTTTGTTAAGCGTTTTAATTCCTTTTGCTTGAAGTTTTTCTGACAATTTATGAGCATTTTTTGCAGATAAATAGCCCGCTTGTTTAAATCCCTTTTCTCCCATTACTGATAGGTATAATGTTGCGCAAAGTCCTACAAGAGCTTGGTTTGAACAGATGTTACTTGTTGCTTTTTCTCTTTTGATGTGCTGTTCTCTTGTTTGAATTGTCAAGCAGAATGCTTGTTTCCCGTCTTTATCAACTGTTCTACCTGCAAGTCGCCCTGGCATTTGACGCATAAATTTTTCTCTACAAGCGATAAACCCTGCGGTTGGTCCGCCAAAGTTCATTGGAATTCCAAGAGTTTGAATATCTCCGACTACAATATCTGCGCCATATTCAGATGGAGGTTTTAGAATTGATAATGTTGATGGGTCACAACAAATTATTGATAAACATTCAACCTCTTTTGGTTCAATAATTTCACCATAATAATTTGGAGTTTGAACAAGTACACAAGCATAGTCCTTTGTATCTTGTGGAATTTCGTCAACCCATTCAACTTCAATTCCTTGCGGTTTTGTATATGTTTCAATAACTTTTTTGTATTCAGGATTTAAAGAATTTAGTACACAAACTTTGTATTTTTTAGAAATTCTGCAAGCCATTAAGATACTTTCAGCACATGCCGTGCCTCCGTCATAGACTGTTGCGTTTGAAATATCCATGCCGGTAAGTCTGCAAATCATTGTTTGAAATTCATACATAACTTGCAATGTTCCTTGTGAAATTTCCGGTTGATAAGGCGTGTAAGCTGTATTAAATTCAAATCGGTTTGCAATTTGAGCAATACATGCCGGTACAAATTTGTTATAAATTCCGCCGCCTAAAAACGAGATGTAATCAGACTTGTTAGCTTTTGCCAAGTTTTTAACTTGTCTTTGGGTTTCCATTTCACTCAACCCTTCGGCTAAATCAAGTTTTTCCATTCTTACTGATTGGGGAATTTGTTTAAATAAATCTTCTACATTATTAATCCCGATTGCTTGACACATTTCTTGTGTATTTTTTTCATTGTGTACTAAAAAGTTTCTCATTATTATTCCAATTCTTCTTTATAATTTTCGTATGACATCAAATCGCTGAATTCATCTTCTTTTGCTTCTGTTTCAACTTTTACTAACCAACCGTTTTCGTAGCAGTCTTCGTTAAGTTTTTCAGGAGCATCAACAAGTTCACTGTTAACTTCAATGATTTTTCCTGAAATTGGCATGTAGATTTCAGAAGCAGCTTTAACTGATTCAATGTTTGCAAAAGTATCACCTTTTTTGAATTCGTCACCAACTTCCGGAAGTTCTAAGAATACGATATCTCCCAATTGGTCGATTGCGTAGTCTGTTAGTCCGATAATATATTTGTCATCTTGTTTTACTATATATTCATGTGATTTTGAACATAACATTTCTTCTTTAAAACCCATTTATTTTCTCCTTTTTCATCTATTCTTTATTTATTTTATTTAACTTTGTTTCTTTTTTCAATGAACGGTCTTTTTACGATTTGAGCATCGTGTAATTTTTCTCTAATCATAACTTGAACAGTTGCTCCAGTGCAAATTTCTTTCATGTTTTTTACATAAGCAAGAGCTATATTTTTACCAGTGCTAGGTGAAACGCAACCACTTGTTATATGTCCGACTTTTTCATTGTTGAAATAAATTTCATAGCCGTGTCTTGCGATATTTCTATCTAACATTTCAAGCCCAACGAGTTTTTTAGAAACACCATTTGCTATTTGGCTCATAATAATTTCTTTACCGTTGTAGTCAGCCTGTTTGTCTTTTGGTACAGACCATGACAAACCTGCTTCAATCGGAGTTGTTGTTTCGTCTAAATCATTTCCGTATAAGTGAAGAGCTGCTTCTAATCTCAAAGTATCTCTTGCGCCAAGTCCGATAGGCTTAATTCCGTATTCTTGCCCTTCTTCTAAAATTTTATCCCATAGAAATTCTGAATATTCATTTTCAACTAAAAGTTCAAATCCATCTTCTCCCGTGTAACCGGTACGAGATGCTAAAAGTTTAATCCCTTCAATGATTGCAGGTTTTATAGTGAAAGATTTTTGGTCCGGAATATTATATCCCATCTTTCGAACTAAATCAATTGCTTTTGGTCCTTGAATTGCTAAGAGGGAATAGTTGTGTGATTGGTTGTCAATTTTTACATTCATTCCTCTTTTGTTGCGGACAAGCCAATTCAAATCTTCGTCAATTCTTGATGCATTACAAATTACAAGGTAGTATTCAACACCTAATTTATAAATAATTAAATCGTCAATCAATCCACCGTTTTTGTTTGGTAACTGACAATATACCGCTTTTTCATAGCTTAATTTTTCAATATCTTGAGGAACTACTTTATTTAAGAATGCCGTTGCATCT
>JBNMKP010000245.1:0-2837 GCA_050874405.1 bacterium | reverse complement strand
TTTAGGTATTATATTGACAAATTTATCAGAATGAATAATAATTATAAAGAAATTATCAGTAAATTAGTATAAAAGGTTAGTAAATATGGAAAGAAAAATAAAAGAGAAGACTAGGGCGAGGGTTGCATTTACCTTAGCAGAAGTCCTGATTACTCTTGGAATCATTGGTGTTGTAGCTGCAATGACAATTCCAACATTAATTACTCGCTATCAAAAACGTGAAGTTGCAATGAGATTGAAAGCAACATATTCTACAATTGCAAATGCACTAAAATTAGCAGAAGAAGAAAATGGAGATTTAGATTTTACAGGCAATACCGCTCTTGAAAATTTTGATAAATATCTTTTGCCATATTTAAAAGTGACATCAAAACAATTAAATGGTGGCAAAATTTCGTATTTATACCCTGATGGTAAAAGAAAAGAACAATTATTATCTGTAATTGCATCTGGCGGTTATTCTTACACATTGCTTTCTGGAGTTCAGATATTTGTACCAAAAGATACTTCATTTAAAAATCGAATGGGCATGTTAATTGACCTGAACGGATATAATAGTCCGCCAAATAAAATGGGGCGTGATGCGTTTTATTTAATGGTTTATCCGGAACTTGGTGTACATTTTAATCAGTATAATGATGATGAATATCGTTCTGGAATTTTTACACGCAAGACACGAGAACAATTGAAAAATAATGGACCAGCACAATATAATTATCAATGTAACAAACAAGGAAATGGCATGTGGTGTGGAGCATTAATTCAACGTGATGGTTGGACAATGCAAGATGATTATCCATGGTAATGATATGAAGAGTTATAATTCCTGTGTTGTGAATTGTTACGTCACGTTGTAGAGAAAGAAGTAGGTTGGTATTGCTATGCCAACACGATAATTTTTTGATGTCGGCGTGGCAACGCCGACCTACTTATTTTCTAGTCAGTTCAGAATGATAATTTATTATAATGTCATTCTGAGTAGCACGAGCTCAAGAACTAAGGCGAAGCCGTAGCCGTTTAATGCGAGTGCGTTAAGCGAAGAATCTCATAATATAGAAAAAGTTATGAGATTCTTCGGCTAAAGCCTCAGTATGACAATAGAACAAATCGTAAAAATGACAATGAAAAAATAAAAAACTTTTTGTCTTAATGCCCTAGTGCCATATTGGCATTAAAGGACTATTCACTTCTCACCATTCACTTTTCACTAAGTAAACCATTGAGGGAAGCAACTATATATGTTTTTCGATATTTGAAACAATTGTGGATTTTGGCATCAAACCTGTCATTCTTTCAACAGCTTCTCCGGCTTTAAAAACTAACAAACTCGGTAATCCACTGATTGAATAAGTTTTTGCAGTTTCTGTATTATCTTCAACATTAACTTTTACAAATTTAACTTTGCCATTATATGATTCAGAAATTTCGTCAATTACAGGTCCTAATTTTCTGCAAGGTCCACACCAAGTTGCCCAAAAATCAACCAATACAGGAATGTCTGATTTTACAACTTCTTGTTCAAATTTTTCATCATTTATTTCAATAACATTTCCCATAAATTTCTCCCCATAAGTTAACTAACTCTTCACATTCTATCACGGAAAAAATTTTTGTGCTATTATCTACATAAGCACTAATTAGGACAGATAAATGGCAAGAAAAAAAGTAATAGAGATAGTTTTAGATACAGAAACTACAGGGTTGGATTACACTAGGGAAAAAATGGTCGAGTTTGCAGCTCTTCGTCTTGAAAATGGTAAAATTAAAGACGAATTCCAAACCCTTATTAATCCAGAACAACATATTAGAAAATCAAGTATAGCAATTCACGGAATCACTCCGGATATGGTCGCAGATGCTCCAACAGAAGCAGAAGCAATGCCAAAAATTCTGGAATTCATTGGAGATTACCCAATTGTTGCCCACAATGCAATCTTTGATTATACATTTATCAATGAAGCATCAAAAAGAGTAACAGGTGAAGAAATCAAGAATGAAAGAATTGATACTCAACAAATGTTCAAAGAAGTTTACCCAGAACTTGATGCTCACGGTTTGAATGCATTGACTGAAAAATTCAATGTCGAACTTAAAGACCACCACAGAGCAATGGGAGATACAATGGGACTTGCTCTTGCATACCCAAAATTAAAAAAATTATTCTTGCAAAAATATGATTGGGAAAATAAACAACTGGAAAATGTTGAATATTTATTTGAAAGATTTTTAAGAATTCAACAAACAGTTACAACTCTACAATCTGAATTGCAAGACTTAAAATCTGTATTCAAGTTATATTTTGAACAAGGGGGACAACCGATAACTTCTCAAGAAGGAGATATGTTAATTTATAACTCAAAACAATCTTTTGGATATGATTTCAATACAATCAAACCAATCTTGGAAGAAATCGGAGCTTTAGAAAAAGCTACAAAGTTAAATACAGGTTTTATTGATAGATTAGTTCACGGTCACAGCTTAGATGAAGAAAAAAGAGAAATCATCAAAAACGCAAGACAAGAATTAACAGAAACAAGAAATATTCAAGTGATTAGGAATAATAAATAGAAATAGGAGAGGAAAATTATGTTGAAGAAATTAGGGGCATTTTTTAAAGAGCCTCCAATTGCAGAACCGATACAGGATCAAGAAAAAGTTGATTCAATGTATAAACATTGGCGTTTAAGAATTTTCTACGCATGTTTTATCGGTTACACTATTTTTTACTTATGTAAAAAGAACATTTCAGTAGCACTCCCTGGAATTATGGAAGAATTCCACTATTCAGCTACTGAATTAGGTTTGTTAGGAAGTTCACTATACTTAACTTACGGTAT
>JBNMKP010000244.1:0-2847 GCA_050874405.1 bacterium | reverse complement strand
GAATTTTGCCTCTTCAACAGATGCAGTATCACCTAGCATATCAAATAAGCTTCCTTGACCTGATTCTTTTTCTTTGGCTTCTTTTGAAGCGGTTGAAGTTATATATTCAATGTTTTCCATCAATTGTTTACGACTTTTTTCAATTGTTGAAAAAGCACCGGCTTTGATTAATCCCTCCAAAGCTCTTTTGTTTGCACATTTTACATCAACTCTTTTGATAAAATCATAGATAGATTTATATTCTCCATGCTCTTGACGTTCTTTTATAATTTCTTCAATTACACCCTCACCAACTTGTTTGATTGATGCAAGACCAAATCTTATATTCTTTCCATCTGGTGCGTATTCTAAGTATGATTTATTGATATCAGGCGGAAGAACTTTGATTCCATATTTTAATGCTTCTTCAATATATGCTTGTGTTTTTTCTTGGTCACCTGCAACACTCGAAAGCAATGCTGACAAGTATTCTACTGGGTAGTGACATTTTAAATATGCTGTTTGATAGGCAACAAATGCATAAGCTGAAGAGTGTGCTCTGTTGAAACAGTATGATGCGAAGTTTTGAATTTGTTCAAATAAAGTTTTTGCATCTTCAGCTTTCATACCATATTTAGCAGATCCTTTAATTAGTTTATCTTCTTGAGCCGCCATTGCTGCCGGGTCTTTGTGACCCATCATACGACGAACCATATCTGCTTCACCCAATGAATAATCTGCCATCTCTCTGAAGATTTGCATAATTTGTTCTTGGTAAACCATTGTTCCGTATGTATCTTTCAAGACTTTTTCCAGTCTCGGGTGTGGATATGTGATTTCTTGCCTACCGTGTTTTCTGTCAACGAAAACATCAACCATACCGGAACCCAACGGACCTGGACGGAATAGGGCAACCAAAGCGCCTAAATCTTCAAAAACGTCAGGCTGAAGTTTTTTTACTAAGTTCGTCATACCTTGGGATTCAAGCTGGAATACTCCAACGGTTTCACCTCTAATCAACATTTGATATGTAGGTTTGTCATCAAGTGGAATATGGTTAATATCTAAATCAATGTCTTGACATTTTTTGATAAGTTTGACTGTTTTAGATATCATTGTCAAGTTTCGAAGCCCCAAAAAGTCCATTTTTAAAAGCTTCATTTTTTCCAAAATTTCACGATGATATTGAGTTACTACAACACCGTCTTTCCCGTATTGAACCGGTACAATTTCATCTAGAGGTTTATATGAAATGATAACCCCTGCTGCGTGCATTCCGGTTGCGTTTTTCAAACCTTCAACGTGCAGTGCTGTATCAACAAGTCGTTTAACTTCCGGATCCTCATCATAAAGTTTTTTAAGCTCCATACCATCTTGCAATGCATCAGAAATTTTAGCTCCAGGGTCTCCGGAAATCAAATCTGACAATTGTTTGCTTCTTGCATACGGAATATCGAAAACACGGGCAACACTTTTCATTGCATTTCTTGCTGCTAAAGTATTAAATGTAATAATCTGACAAACTTTGTCTGCACCGTATTTTTGAACAACGTAATCAATAACCTGACCTCTTTTTTCAATACAGAAGTCTGTATCAATATCTGGCATACTGAATCTTTCAGGGTTTAAGAATCTTTCAAATAATAAGTGGTGCTCAATTGGGTCCAAATCTGTAATATCAAGAGCATAAGCGACTAGAGAACCTGCGGCAGAACCTCTCCCCGGACCTACCGGAATATCATGAGTTTTTGCATAGTGAATGAAATCCCACGTAATCAAAAAGTATGCGGAAAATCCCATCTGTTCAATTACACCAAGTTCGTATTTTGCCCTCTCCATAAGGTTTGGAGCAATTTCTTCTTGGTGATATTTTCCTTTTATACCTTGATATACAAGTTTTTCAAGGTAGGTATCAGTTGTAAAGCCCTCTGGAACTGGAAAATCAGGGAGAGGAGCTTTCCATTCAACAGTAATATGACATTTTTTACAAATATCAACTGTATTTTTAATACATTCATCAAATGTTTCACTGTCAAGCCACTTGAAAGCATCACGCAATTCTGAAACTTTTTTTACATAAAATTCATTATTTGAAAAATGAAATCTATTTGGGTCAGATTTAGAAGATTTCGTTTGCATACACAATAATGTATCGTGCCAATCTGCATCTTCCTTATTCAAATAGTGAGAGTCGTTTGTGATAATCATTTTGATATCAAGTTCTTTGGCAATACGTATCAAATCTGGATTCGTACGTTTTTGATCTTCCAACCCATGATCTTGAAGCTCAATATAATAATCATCTCCAAACAAGTCTTTAAATCGTTTCGCAACAGCTTTAGCACCTTCGTAATCATTCTTCAAAAGATGTTGTAAAACTTCTCCACCTAAACAGGCAGAAGAACAAATTAATCCCTCGTGATATTGTTCCAAAAGTTCCCAGTTAATTCTAGGCTTCATATAAAAACCTTTGATATGAGCTTGAGAAGCTAATTTAACAATATTTTTGTATCCTTGATTGTTTTTTACAAGTAAAACCAAGTGATAACGTGGGTTATGATTTTGGTCATGTTCAGACAAATCTCCATCGTGAACATAAAATTCACAACCGACAATCGGATTTACCAATTTCGGGGTATAATTTGGATCTTGTTCTGCTTTTTCTCGTTCTTTTGAGTTGTTTTTTTCAGCATCAATATACAAATCCATTGCACCATACATGACACCGTGGTCAGTAACTGCAACACCCGGCATGTTATTTTCTGCGCAAAACTTAACTAAATCTCCGATTCTAATAGCCCCGTCAAGTAAAGAATACTCTGTGTGTAAGTGGAGTGGTACATATTGTGGTTGTGTTTCTGTCATAAT
>JBNMKP010000243.1:0-2851 GCA_050874405.1 bacterium | reverse complement strand
TTTTGGTTTCCATATTGTCCATAATCATGGTTTCTTCATTCATATCAACTTCGAGATAATCACCCTTAGTTGGCATACCATCTTTATAAACAACTACGTTTCCAATACCTTTCAATACATTGGAATCTTCATTATAAGTCATTTTATCTGCTACAATTTTTACATTTTGTGGCGGCAAATACAAAATAGGACGACCGGTTGCAACCATATCCCCAGTTTCATCGTCATAAGTCACAAATTCAGCATCTAACGTCAATTGCTTTTCTGTAACTTGCTCATTAACACCACCGGTCAAAGACATTGTTTCGTCCGAAATATCTAAATCTGTTTGAGTTTCAGATTGAATTGAATTTGTTAAATCACTTTCAGACACTAAATCAGATTGATTTTCTAAAACATTTTTATTCTTTTTCTTCCAGAATTTAACCTTTTTTAATGGAGATTCTTTTACCTCTGTTACATTTTCTTCATCGAGATTTTCAGCAGATTCTTCATCTCCGGAACCACATAACTTGTTTGTAATACGCAATCTCATTTGTTTGAAAAATGGCATATTATCCGGATTAATTTCTCTATAAGTTCTAGTTCCTCCACCGGCACCTTGGAAGTTGTAATCATAACCGGAATAATTATTATCATTATCCGGAATCAAATCCGTTAATGAAGAACGAAATACGGGATTAGTTACATTCATTACAGGAGAATTTTCCAATTCATCAGCAAATGATGCATTGGAAAAAGTGAATATTAAAAGTGCTGCGATTAAATATCTTTTCAATTTTAACGTCCTTATCCTAAATGTAACTCAACGGATTTGTCGGTTTACCGTTAACTCTGACTTCAAAGTGACAGTGAGGACCTGTACTATAACCTGTCGACCCCTCACGTCCAACAGTTTGACCCTTTTTCACGTTTTGTCCACTGCTTACATTGATTGCCGACATGTGACCATACAATGTTGTAATCGGTTTGCCATTAATTACACCATGGTCTAAAATTACAACTTTACCGTATCCACCGTACCAACCGGCATAAATTACACGTCCATCATTTGATGCATGAATTGCTCCGCCATTCGGCCCCGCAATATCAATACCCGAGTGGAAAATTCTACTCTTGAATATTGGGTGAGTTCTATATCCAAACGGAGAGGTGATTGGTCCACGAATCGGATAAATAAATCCTGTAGATGAAACATGAACAGGTGTTGAATTGGAATGAGAAGCCTTTCTTGTCATCTGCTCAATCATACTTTGAATACTTGCAGATTGTCTTGCCAATTCTCTTTCCGTTCTTTCATAATAACTTTTATCTTTTTGCAAACGTTCAATCATATTTTTGTTTTCAGCGATTGAACTCTGAATTGTTGCCCTTTGGTTTTTAATATCCCGAATTGAAGCCTCAACCATACGTCTTTGACTTTCTACTTGAGCTTTTAATCTTGCAATTTCATTTGCTTTAGCTTTTACAGCCTGCATTCTTCTGTAATCATCTTTAATAACAATTTTTTCAAAATAGAATGTATCCATTAAAGAATTCACATCTCTTGCAGACATAATAAGGACAAACATACCCGTCCTTTGGTGTTTATAAACCTGACGGATACGAGATTTCATAGCAGCATCAATACTACGAAACTCCGCAATAGCGCTATTCAACTGACTTTCCATTGAAGTCAAATTAGACATCAACGAATTATACCTTGCAGTGGTTGTTTCAAGTTCTTGATGTGCTTGTTCAAGTTTCTGTTGATTGTTGCTTAATTTATTACGTTCATTTTTTAGCTTTAAGTCTGTTTGATGCTTTTTTTGTTGGATATAATATCTCTTGTTATTTGTTTGCTTTAATTTTTGCTTTAAAGTCGGAGCGGCAACAACAGGAGATAGAACTCCCCCAAAACCAAGAGTTCCAAACATTATCCAGCATATTAATATATTTTTTAAAAAGTTATTTATTTTCATTTTTATATTATTTTACAATCAAAGGCAACATCATAAGTCCAACTGTCCAAGCAATAAAAGTAACAGCTATAATACCGATAATTAGCTTTTGATGTTTTCTGAAAAATTCCATAAATTCTCCCCTTATATATTTATCATATTACTATCAAAAAAAACTTTGTGCAAGAATTTGATACATATTTTTACGAAGCCAATAAAAATAATTTTGAAAAATGAACTTTTTTAGATTAAAATCGTTATAAGAGTATAGAGGTTAATATTATGGATAAAAAATGTACAAAATATGAAGCACTCTTTACATTCAGAAGTGAAGAAGAATTGAACGAACACATTGCAAACTGTCCCGATTGCCAAAAGGAACACGAAAAAATGCAGAAAGTTTCTGAACTTTTGAAGGAAGTAAAACCATATTACAGAGAAAAACGCAAAAATTTGGCAAAAGTTAAGGCTGCTTGTGCATTATTTGTGCTAATGGTTAGCGGAACAACTCTGGGTGTAATAAATTTCAACACAGATGTTTCTGATACTCTTAAATATGGAACGACTTTAAGTTCTGAGGATTTAGGACTTCCCGTAGATTCTTACGGGCTAATTTCGGTAGAATAATAGATGGATTTTAACAAAGTAATCGAATCAAATAAACAAAATATTAAAAATATCATACGTCTTATTACCAAAGAAGATAACGAAGATTTGGAACAAGAGGTATATGTAAAAATTTGGAAAAATTCAGACAAATATCAAGAAAAAGGTTCTGCAAAAAGCTGGATTTTTACAATCGCTAAAAACACCTCTCTTGATTACTTGAAGTCATCTTATAGAAAAGTTTTTTCAACTTCTACATCAGATGACCTTGTTATGTCAAATATAAAAGACAAAAAATCTACACC
>JBNMKP010000242.1:0-2889 GCA_050874405.1 bacterium | reverse complement strand
TTTATCCATTCCAACATAATACTATTTTAATGAATAAAACTTCTATATATTGACAAAGTTCACTATATAATGTATTAATAAATTATATAGTGAATAAATATAATTAAGGATTTCAGATGAGAAAGAATATCACGGAACACCAATGCCACCCTGAAACTGGTTCAGGGGTTCAAAAGTTAAGGAGATTCCGAAATAAATTCGGAATGACGATTAATAATAAATCCCTCGCCCATTTATGGGAGAGGGCTACGCACGTAGATATACCCCCAACAAAGGCAAAACTCGCATTTACATTGGCGGAAGTATTAATCACTCTCGGCATAATCGGTATAGTTGCATCAATGACAATTCCAACTCTTATGCAAAAGTATTACGAACATCAGACTGTTTCAAAATTACGAGAAACATATTCTATTATTTCGCAAGCATTGAAACAATTGGAAGATGAGTATGGAGGAATTGAAAGTTGGGGTATAAAAACTTACGATGAAGAGGCGGCAACCATTTTAGCAGATAGATTTAAAACAGTTTTGAAAGTGGCAACTGATTGTGGAACTGTAGATGAAAATGAACATTGCTTTGCTCGTTCATATAAATTTTTAAATGGTAACTCTTTTGACGGTTATGCAAAAAATTCTATGTATTATAAAATAACATTACTCAATGGCACAAGTGTAATTTTTAAAGGCGGAAATTCCGCAGGTAAACGAGCTACTTTTATGGTTGATACAAATGGTCCATCTAAACCTAACACTTGGGGACGTGATGTTTTTGAGATTGATTATTCTGAAAGATATGGACTAGTCTTAGATGGAAACCCCTCCGTTTGAGATGTAACTGCTTGGAATCAAGATGGTGCGTGCAAAGACTCCGGTTATGGTTGTGCGTATTATGTTGTAACCTTTGGCAATATGGATTATTTAAAGAAAAAGTAAAATACTTTTAGGTGTAGGTGTGGCAATGCCGACTTACGTTTCTATGCCAACACGATAAATATTTTCTATAGTACTTCAATATTTTTTTCTGCAAAATACAATCGTAAGAAGAAGCAAGCTACGTGTTGGATTGAATCTACTCTTACCCATTGGCGTGTTGCCTTAAATCTGATTGAGCCTTTTGATTTTTCAGGATTTAAGTGTGCATAATTGTTTTTGTCAGAGTTAAATAACAACATCTGTGATTGTGCGGTCTTGCGGCAGGCCTCTAAATATTTTGATTCTAATTCTTGGTTGCCTAAAAATCTTGCAAGATAATATGCAGCAACTAAGCCCTCACTTCTTGCGCCATCTGGATAAAAATGGTCCCCATACTCATAATAATACCCGCCCTCAAAATCAATATATGGTGAATCATCACGTTTATAAGTTTTTTCAACCATTGTATCAGCATCGCCAAAAACAAAATTAATATAGTTTTCTTTTTGAAATTTTGGATTTTTTGTCCATTCTTCAATTGCTTGCATTAACCAACTATCAGATGGCAAAGATGTGAATAAATCTGCATAAATTTTTGGACGTTCTTCGACAATCCAATCCAGCGCAACTTCACTTTTTGCAAGAACTTCTTGTCTTAATTCTTCATCATCTTTAAAATAGTTCGCAAACAATGCCAGTCCAAGCAATGCTTCTCCGGGGTAATAGAATGAAAATGTTGCTCGTCTTTCTTCTTCTGACATTTCAAGTAGCGGTTGACCGTTTTGGAAATTCGGATTGATGTAATATCCTAGCATTTCACCTGTTTTATAAATTCTGGAAAGTAAATGTCTTGTGTATTTTTTGATATATTCATCATAAGTTCTATCGTTGGTTTCATTCCGGTATTTCATCATAGCAACAAGAATCATTGCAGTTCCACCAAGTTTTGCTTTACTGTTATAGAAAACATACGCTGCAGGTTTGCTGTCAACTTCGTGCTCTTGAGTAATTGTTGTAATAAAATCAATACCTCGTTTTGCAAAATCCAAATATTTTCTGTCTTTAGTTAATTGATAAGCTCTAATTAACGTAATAATTCCGCCACAATGACGTAAATCATTGTAATACAAGTTATTTTCCGGAGCATTAGGGTGTTCATGGTCTTTATAGTTGTCATCTTTACAATCATAATAATATAAATATCTACCGTCTTCTTGAATATTTTTAACTATCCAATCTGCACCTGCGATTGCTTCATCTCGAATTTCTTCCAGAGAATATTCCTGTAAAATATTTCCACGATACAATGGTAAAATATCCTCTTTATAAGTTACAAAAGCTCTGCTTTTCAAAATATAAGCATCATAAGGAGATTGTTTCAAAATAGAAATTCTCTCTGATATTTTATTCGTCATATTTTTAATAGTGGTTTTCTTAATCACTGTATTGAGTGCTGATTTCAAATCCATTTGGCTTTGAGTCCAAGCATCAGTTGGCATATAGATATAAGGAGTGTTATTCATCACAAGTTTCAATCCGGTAATCCCAGGTTCAAATCTTGTTGGTACAAAAGAAAAGGATTTTATATCTTCAATTTTTGTAGAAATTTGTTCTGTTACGTATTCAATCATAATCCTGCATTTATCATCATTCCAGACTTCAAATTCAGGGAATGTTTTGTATGTTTTTAATTTTTGGATATCACGGTTTATTGTTTCTTCCAAAGTTTTTCGACAAGCACCCCAGCGAATAGGTTTCATTCCGGCTTGAAAAAGAGTTATATATGTAAAAGAAATATTATCGTCATAATCAAATATTCCTTTTAAATTCAAATCATTAACTTTTACCGGAAATTTTGAAGCCAAAGAGCCTCTAATTCTTTCAAGTAATTCTTTCATTGCAGAAAAATCTTGATTATAAAATTCTCTTTCTAAATCATTTTCTTTTTTGAAATCCATAAACTCTATCCTTATAT
>JBNMKP010000241.1:0-2900 GCA_050874405.1 bacterium | reverse complement strand
TTAGGAAACGGCACAGAATTTTTGCACATGTTAATTTCGTTAGCCCTTTTAGCCAATTGAGCCATTAAATATTGTCCTTGTTGTTTTGTAATAACTCCCTGCTGTAACATTGTTTGCAATCGCAGGGTGTCTGTTGCTATTGCCTGTTCAAGCTGGCTGACTATATCAGTATAATTCATCTGTGGAGTCACGGCAGATGATGAGATATTGTTTGAATTTATTTGATTTTGCATAAGTTTTATTCTCCTTGTGTGGTTGACAAAGTTTTCATATAGTTTACGGAAATTTCAATTGCATCATCAATGAAACTTGATAGTAAAATTGAAATAATGCTTTTGAAAAAGCTAGAAATGGGAAGATTTTTTAAAACATAGTCAATTGCAAGTTTTTTCTTCTCTTGACCTTTTCCACTTCCAAGTTCTGCTTCTGCAACTAAAACCGCATTTTTTGCCAATTCTGTGATTTTATTTTTAGTTTTTGTAAATATTTGCATTTAAAATTCTCCTTTTAGTTATTTTGAAGAAACAATCATTTTTGCTAATGCTTTTGGCTGAACTGTTTTTGCACCATACAAATACAAACCTCTGACTAAGTCAGAAAAACTGTCTTTATCTCTCAAACTTTCGATTTTTGCAAGTTGAGATGCGAAAGTGATTGCATCATTTGTTCCGGCAAGTACATAATATTTGCTATCAATGTCTGTTAAATTTGTGCTAACAAGAACGTCCATTCCGGCAATTCGACCAATTGCGCCCTCTCTAAGTGTTTCGTCTGCAACATTGTAAGCTTTGATAAATTCAGGACTTTGCAACAAGTAAGACTCAATGTTCGGGTTAATTACGACCCAAGGACGAACTCCTGTATGTACGGCATCAGAATTTTTCAATGCCAAAGACAATTTTACAAAGTTTTCGTAGATTGTAGATTTATCTAAGGTGATTGGAGAAGATTCTGAACCTACGGTATTTGATTCTGTAACATCTGTGTGCATTGCAAGTAGATAAGAATCCTGAACTTCTTCAATCGCTTTTTTCGCATTTGCTAAATGTGCTTCCATAATGTCCATATTTGATTGAACTTTTGCAACATCATCAATTTTAAATGCGAAGAATTTCTTTTGGTCGATAACCAAATCTTGTGATTTTGGAGCAAGGCTTGTGTATGTGATATCATTACTTGTTAGGGTTGAAACAGTTACATCTGCAGGTGTAATAATTTTGACTGTATCTCCTTGTTGAGAAATTTCTCCCTCCCAATTTTTGTTCACGCATTGCATCATCACGCAATTTTTTTCTAACATTTGGTTTAATTTTTTACTCCAAATTTCTGGAATAAAGGTAGAATAAGTTGTTGTAAAATCTGACATTTTTCGTTTTCCTTTCATTTTACAAAGTAGTACACAATATATTTTTACGATTTTTGCCTAATCGTCGTTATAAATTTCTCTGAATTGAAGACCGATTATGGCGCAATTGTCGTCGATTTCGCTTCCCTCAACGCAAATTTGAACGGAATAACAACTTCCGCAAATTTCTGCTTTTTCTAAAACATCTGTTCCTATTGTCCAAACCGGAACATTTTCATCTATATTTGCCCAACAGTTGCTGTCACTAGATTCATCATCATCTTCTTTTGCCCAAACCAATTGATTGAAATGTCGAGAAACTATATGTTCATAATCATCGGCACATTTGCCGTCATAGTCTTTGTAAACAGAACATTGAAACTTGTTATCATATTCATCATCTAGGACAAAATAAAACTCTTCTATGAGTTTTCGGTGATGAATATTCCCAAGTGATAGAAATGGAGATTTCCACATAAAAGAAATGCTTTCACCGTTAAATGTTGTGCCGTAGTCTTCATAATATACATTTCCATCTGTATCTGCAGTCAGAATGTAAGAATGAAAATTGCAGGCCGTTGTAATTTTTTGAGGAACTTCTCTTTTGTACCAAGAGTGATTTACATAATCATTTATCCAAATCGTGTTGAAGTATTCGTTTCCTAAATAGGGGAAGAAGTGCCAAGTTTGATTTTTATTTTCGTAGTGCAAAACCTTTGTATATTTAAGTCTTGCGGTATCAAAATTATCAAACTCGTTTTTGATATTCTTTGAAATTTCTGACCCTAGGCGAATTTGGTTTAATTCTCCAACTTGTTCAAGTGCAAAAATTCCGTTACTCAAAAAATACTGTTTGTTGTCAACGTTTACGATTGAGTTTTTTGCCATTGTACCTTTATCGGCGAATAACATTACTGAAAAATCTGACGGATTTGAACCTGATAACAAATAAACTCGTTCTTTTTTATAAATTGCAAGATAATCTTTATAGGTATGAATGGCTGTTATATCTGCGGTATCTGTATGAAAATCACTGATATAACCGGCATCATTTTCGGTTTTGAAATCATTGTATGTCCCGAGTGCAGAATAATAGATTGTTGATGTATCGGAACACCAAACTCTGCCTTTGTAAACAGTTACGCAATCAGGATAGAAAATGTTTCCAGCTTTGTTTTTAAGATTGCAATCAACAATATCAAAGTTGGAATTGTCTTTTATATAAAACATTTCATCAGAGTCTGTTGCAACAATAACGCCTCTTAAAAAATTTACGAACTGAACTTTTTTACCTGAGATTGTTTTGTCTAAAAGTTTTAAATTCCCTGAAGATTCAGAATATACATAAATCTTTCCGCTTTCTGTTGCGATAATCAATTTGTACAGCCCGTCAGATTCCATTTCATTCATCGCAATGATTGATTCTTTGTCAGGCAAATTAAGTAATAAAGTGTTTCCTTTTTGTTTTACAATTCCTTTGTTGTTATATAGCTCAACATTTTTTGAGTCTGTCCAATAAAGAATTTTTGAACTCAAACCAAGTTCTGTCTTTGTC
>JBNMKP010000240.1:0-2916 GCA_050874405.1 bacterium | reverse complement strand
ATAACTTTAACTCTTATTTTCCCTAAAGATATGACAATTTTTAATTGTCATACAATTTGTGATTCTGTTGAAAAAGAATTGAAAAACCGCTTGGGCGATGTAACATCAAGTATCCATTTAGAACCGGATAAAATTTAGTTTTTAGAATTTAAATATTTGATGAGTTTTCGCAAATCTCTGTTCCAAGAACCGTTCCAGTTTTTCTGGATAATGTCTGCCGGAGATAGTCCTTTTTCGGTGTATTCTTTTATTTCATCAAGGAATAGTGTATCTCCTGTTTGGTTTCTACGGAGAGATTTTTCTGCAATTTTAATGATTTCTTTTGCGTAATCTGCAGCTTTTGCTCGTTTGATGTTTGCTTGAAGGGCAAGTTTAGGAACATTGTACCTAAGTTCTGAAAAATCTTTATATTGAAGATGCTTGAACAGTTCTTCGCACTCGTCCATTGCGCAATTGTCATACATTATTCCTTTGTAGATTGCAAGGATTGCGTATTTTAAGTTTCCTCCAACACAGTCGTGGTTTCTGATTTCGATAAAGTTTCTCAATCGAACTTCTGGGAAATAAAGATTTGCTTGAAGCTCGTAATCCCTAAGTGTTGCAGATTCTCCGTGGAAGCCGTTTTTCATAAACTCTTCAAATGTCATATCTCCATTCAGTTCAATATTTAAGTCGTCTCGTTGAATAAATATCATCGGCGTTTTCATCACACAATCAATATAATCTTCAAATGAGAACTCTTCACTGATTTTTCCAGAAAATCCGCATCTGTCGTTGTCAGTATTAAGCCAACTAAGACCTCTAAATGTTTTATAACCGGTATCAACGCCACCTCGGATTGGAGAATTTGCAAACATTGCAGTCATAAAAGGGCTTAGTTTATTTGCAAGTTTAAATTTTCTCATTGCATCTTCTTCTGACTTGAAGTCGATACAACATTGAATTCCTGCGGTTTCTCTCATCATAACATCAGATAAAATTCCCCACAAATATCTAGCCATAATTTTATATCTTTGTTTTGGAATAAGATTTATTGATTTGTGGGTTGAATATGGTGAAACTCCATAGTTTAACAAATTTATATTCATGCTCTCTAAAATAGAATCAAGTTTTGAATTTATGGCATCAATTTTGTTTTTGAGTTGAATAATTGTTCTTTCTGGTTTTGCACTAATTTCAATTTGACACCCAGGTTCAAGAGTAATAGTATCATGATTTTTTTGAAGACCTATTATATTTTTTTCGTCTAGTATGTAATCCCAAGTGTTTTCTTTTGCAAATTCTTCTAAAAGATTTTTAATTCCGTATTCTGTCCAATAGTCAATCGATTTATACGAAGTTGCCGAGATAGGTAACCTTTCATATTCGATACCAATTGTAAAATCTTCAGGTCTTGTAAAGCCTTTTGTGTAAAGCTTTAAGATGTCTTCTTTTAATAGTTCATTTCTTTGTCCAAGTTTAATCATGTTATTATCCTCGTCCCCATAATATTATAACATTCTTTAAAATATCAAATAAAACTTTGTAAACATTTATCCATGTGTGGTATTATAGTTAGTAAGATGAACTACTTTGATAGAGCAAGATACTTTAGAACTAAAAAACGTCTTGGACAAAACTTCCTTGTAGATGGTGAAGTTATCCAAGATATCATTGATTTTGCACAAATCACTCCTGAAGATACCGTTCTTGAAATCGGTCCTGGGGTTGGTTTTGTGACAGAACAACTTGTTAAGCATGCTAAAAAAGTTATTGCAATTGAACTTGATGAAGAAGCAATTGCAGAACTTAAAAAACTTGAAGCTCCAAATTTGGAAATTATTCATAATGATGTTTTGAAAACAGATTTGTCAAATTTAACAAATGAAAAGTTTAAAGTGGTTGCCAATATTCCATACTATATTACAAGCCCGATTATTGCTCATTTGTTGGGCGAGATTGATGATTTGGCTAATAAAAACAGGAGTCAAATTAAAGATATTATTCTTATGGTGCAAGAAGAAGTCGCTCGTAGAATGGTTGCAACTCCTGATTCTCCGTCAAAACAGTATGGCTTGTTAACGATTCTTTCTCAGTTTTGGGCAGATGTTAAGATTCTTCGTCTTGTTGGCCGAAAATGTTTTTATCCTGCGCCAAAAGTGAACTCGGCACTAGTAAAATTAGATGTAAAACAATCTCCAAAACTTCAATTGACTGATTATTCATATTTCGGACGCGTAATTAAAGCTGCATTTGCACAACGTCGTAAAAATATCAAAAACTGTTTGATGAATGCTGCATTTCCTAAAAAAACAGTTTTGAAAGCCTTATCAAATCTTGGAATTGACGAAAATACAAGAGGTGAAAAATTGTCAATTGAAATGTTTGGCAAATTGTCTGAAGAGTTGCAAAAAGGATAAATTTTAATATTATGCAAAGTATAAAAATTCAATGTCCTGCAAAGATTAATTTGACGTTGAAAGTTTTGAATAGAAGAGAAGATGGGTTTCATAATATTGAAAGTGTTATGCAAACTATAGATTTGTTTGATTATTTGACGATAAATATTGAAAATTCTTCAATGACTGAAATTCTACTTGATGGGAATAATAAAGAAATTCCGTATAATGAAAAGAATCTTGTTTATAAGGCCACAAAGTTATTTTTGGATAAAACGAATTTGCAGAACAAGAAAATCTCAATATATATTGATAAATCTATTCCGGTATCTGCTGGGCTTGCGGGTGGAAGTACGAATGCAGCCGGAACGCTTTATGGGTTAAATAAAATTTTTGGAAATATTTTGACCCGTGACGAGTTGAATAATTTGTGTGCTGAATTGGGTTCCGATTTGAATGTATGTTTGAATGGTGGGCGAATTCTTGCAAAAGGTCGTGGTGAAATTACAGAGCCATTAGAATTTGAAGAGTTCAATGT